>NZ_CALLZT010000143.1:0-9079 GCF_937858515.1 uncultured Gordonia sp.
AGGACATCATCATCTCCGGCGGCGAGAATATCTCCACCGTCGAGGTGGAACAGGCGCTCGTCAGTCACGACGCCGTGCTCGACGTCGCCGTCATCGGCGTCCCCGACGAGAAATGGGGCGAACGCCCCCGCGCCTACGTGCTCCTCGTCCCGGGCGCGACCCTGACCGCCGACGAACTCATCGACTACGCCCGAAAACTATTGGCAGGCTACAAGATCCCCCGCGACATCATCTTCCCCGACGATCTGCCCCGCACCTCCACCGGCAAGGTGATGAAGTTCGAGCTGCGTAAAGCGGCCGCAGCGGGATAGGTCCAAATATTGCGATCAGTTCCGGTTTCCGGAACTGATCGCAAGGTTTCTGTACGGGTATCGGTTCGTGTCAGTGGCACGCGGCACCCGAACTGCTCAGGAGCGGCCAGATTGAAGTATGAGCGGCGTATGCTCGGGGTATGAAACGGCTGACGATCAGCGTTCCGGACGAAGTCGCCGCGAAGGCGCAACGCGCTGTCGACGCGGGCGACGCAGACAGCGTCAGCGGCTATTTTGTGCAGCTCGCGGAGGCTGAACCGGACTGGGTGCAGGCCAGGGCGGCCGTCGATGACATGATTGCCGACACTGACGGCATCACGGACGCCGACCGTGACGCCGTTCGGCGCGAACTCGGCCTACCTTCCGATGTCACAGGCGTCGCGTGAGTGTCGTCTTCGATACCGGCGCCCTGATCGCCCTCGAACGCCGCGACCGGCTCATGGTGGCACGAGTCGATGAGATTGTGCGCAATCGTATCGCCACTTTCGTTCCCGCAGGGGTCGTTGCCCAGTGCTGGCGCGGAGGTCATCGTCAGTACGCGATCGCTCGGCTACTCAGATCACGAGCAGTCCGGATCGATGACCTCGGCGGCGAACTCGCCTTCCGGATCGGGATACGGCTTGCCGAAACCGGCACGTCCGATGTCATCGACGCCCACGTAGCGCTCCTCGCCGCTCGGCTGAACGCGATTGTCTACACCAGTGACCCCGACGATATCGCCGTACTCGACCCATCCCTACGGATCGTCACGGTGTAGTCCATCGCCACTGCGAGTCTGGCATGCCGATGCGCTGATGCCGCTGAGCAGGACTCACAACGAAGGAGGATGGAACACGGCCAGATTGCCACCGCGCAGGTGTCCACACCGCGCAAGTACGTGGAGGCAACTGGTGGCGAGCTGGAGCTGACGGCCAAACGCCCTGACGGAACCCGTGTCCCGTTGGCGATCTGATTCGCCGAGTTCTGCGTCGATCAGATCGCCAGCGTCTAGTTAGGACAGTCCCTGCGATTTCCACGGGTTGGCAAACGCGTGCGCTGGCACTTCTTGGGCCGATCAGGCTATTCGTCCACTATCATTCACTCAGCACAATTTGCTTGCCGCCAAAATGTACTATTACCGTACCAATCGCCAGAAGTGCTAGCACCCCAACATTCCCGGTATCAACGACTTCTACTAGCCCCCAGAATAGAGCGACAGCCCCCACTCCCAAAGTGAACCCTGTGTGATCAGTCCGCGTGGTTGCTGTCCAGCAAACGGATGCAATACAAATGGTGACTGTAATTCCTATAAATATGTCAAGAGCATTAAACTCGCCCGGCCCACTTGCGCCGACCGCAAACCCTATGAGCTGTACGGCGCAGCCGACAGCAGAAATTGCAAGGCCGCGGCTTCTGAGAGTTTCTGACGTGGTAGATGGTTTCATGTGCAGTGTCCTTTCGGCAAGAAATCCGATGTTCTGGTGGCCAATACGCTCCTCCTATGTCATCGCCCCAGGTAGGTTCTCAGTTCACCGGCTTTGCGGTTGAGCATGCGTTGGCTGTCGTTGCTGACGTTGTCGATTTGCTTCGCCATTCGGGCGATTGCTTCGAGGTTCTGTTCGAGTTCCCGGCGGACCGGGTCGTTCCATTTGGTGGCGTTGAGGGTGGAACGAACTTTACGGATCGCTTCCTCGATGGAGCTGCTCGCCCTTTTCAACTCGCGACCCATCGCGACCAGCGCTTCGGGATCGGTCTCGATTCTTGTCATGGTTCTTCCCCTTATATGTTGGTCGTTCCGAGGTACTTCTTCGCCTCATCGAATGAGGCGTTCAGGGCGGCGAGGGCGGCGCCGTATGTCTTGTCCTGCCCCTCGATGGTGTTGAGGACGTCGAGGAACTTGCGGGCAGCCGCGTCCGACCACAACGACTCGACGCGCAGCCGTGCCCGGAATCGTTCGGCACGGTCGGACTCGTGTTGGGCGATGTCGCGCGAAACTCTACTCACTGTGGTCCGACGATCCGCACCGGAATTTCGGTGGCTCCCAAGCGCTCGAGCAGCCACAACCGGTGGCGGCCGTTGTCGAGGTCGAACCCCTCCGGCCCGAGATGACTCACTTTGAGTGCGGTGTCGGAGAAGAATCCGCTGTAGCTCCGCATGTAGGTCCGAGCGCCGGACAGCCCTTCTCGCTGATCGCGTTCACGGAGCGTAGCCCGTGGGTCACCGCTGCGCATCGCTGGTAGCAGGACGTCGAGAAGCGCGTTCGTCGACCACTTGAGCGTCGGTAGATCCTGCCCTTTGTCGAATGACTCGGGGCCGCTGATCGGGTCGGAGTTGCGGATCAGCGATACCGGTACCAGCGCGAATCCGTCGGGGAAACCGGCAGGAATCGTCACGCCGGGAGTATCCCGCCATGACGCAGGAGCACTCGCGTCGCCGGTACCGTTGCTGTAGCAGTCCGGCGACGCCGCGGAACTCGCCGCAACGCTTCCGGCTGACCAGCTACCACCACCACCGGATGCCGCGCCGGACAGCAACGTGACGTGCGGACCGCTGATGGTTGCCTTCACATAGCCCGAGATGCGTTCGTCGGCCTCGCGGACGAGCTTCTCGCTGCGGACGAGTTCTTCGTCGATCACCCGATCGTGCCGCGCCTGCGAATGTCGGAACTGCGCGGTAGCCTGCTCGATGATCCGCTGACCTTTGAGCGCGTCTGCCAGCGCGTTCCCGGCCAACTCCAGTTGCCGGGCGTATCCGCTGCAGTCGGAATTCTCCTGGGCTCTGCAGGCATCGAGATCGGCCCTACACTTTTCGACGGCGCGGCGACGTTCTCTGACGACCTCCGCCGCGGTCTCCGATGCCTTGGCGATCGAGCGGGCAACCGCGGCTTTGAGATCGGTGGTTTGCCGGCGGTATCGCCGGAGTTGCGGACGCAGAAAGTCGAAGACCGCGCTGTCGACCTTCGCCCCGCTACTCATGGCGCAGGCCCGCGATCCATCCGGTCGGTGGCGCACCGAAGCGACGGACCTTGACCGATGTGGAACGGTCGACGTCGGCGACGATCACCTGCCCACTCTTGAGGGTGGCCGCATCGGAGTTGTCGATCAACTGCGTCGAATCGTCGCGTCCCATCGGCCCGATCACCCGCAGCCCGCACTCATCGATGTGGTTGGAGCCGAGACGTTTACGAATACCGCCGGGATTGTCGAACCAGATGATCACGTGGACACCCACTTCGGGACCGTCGGTCAGGATCCTGGCGAGGATCTTTCCGGGATCATCGTCGTCGTACGAATTGGGGTCGAAGTCACGGGCCCGCGCCATACCGGCGATGACGAGCACCCGTGTGGGCTCCCGCATCGAATCCGTGGCGTGTCTGGTGTCGACGGTCTTGGCCACTTCCTCAAGCAGTGCCCGCATACCTCGTCGGCGTTCGACGGTCACGCCCGGCACGTATTCCAGGTCTTCGACCACGGGCGACCAGTCGTCGTGATCGGTTTCGTAGTCGATCAGGTCGACCGGCACACCGCGCAGTGTCAGGCTCGCAAGGAGTACCCCGAGGGTGCCCGCCCCGTGCTCGTCGACTATCAGCAGGTTGCTGCCGGCGGTGCGTTTGAACTGTGCGCGATACGGCTCGGCGTCCAGGATAAGGGGTTGTCCGAGCGGCAGGTCCAGACGTTTCGGGTCGGTATCGGGCTGCCCGAGAGTTGCTCGGGAAAGTCCTCCGACCTCGGCGTCGCTGTGTCCGTCGAAGACCGCCGTGTTGTCGGTGAATCCGTCGTGTTCGGCACGTTTGGCCAATTGCTTCAGAATCTCGCCGCGTGCCTCCGCAGACCACAGGGCTGCTTGGAAACGACGATTCGCGTCGCGCTGCCCGCTCCGGCAGTTGATGATTCCCTCACCCGCCCGTGACAGGGTCTGTGCGTCGGCGTTGTCGTCACCCAGGATAAGCCGGGAATCGGATTCGTTACTCTGCAAAGCAATCCGAACGGGCATGAGTCCGATGACATGTTTGCCGAGCGCCGCCATACCCGCCAGCGACTGGGAGGCCAGCACGATGTGGACGCCGAAGGCGCGACCTTTGCGCAGCAGATCTTCGAGAACTTCGGCCGCCTGTTGGGCGATCTTGTCGTCACTGGTGAACAGTTGCTGGAACTCGTCGATGATGACGACGTAGCGTGGCAGCGCATGTCCGGTGAGTTTTCGGTAGTCGCTGATCTTGGCCGGCTGCTCACCCTTGGGACCGGTAACCCCCTTGAAGAGCTTGCTACGCCTCTGATATTCGAGCTGCGCCCGCACCAGAATCGATAGGCCGAAGTCACGTTCGGCCTCGATGGCGACCAAACGGGCCTGCGGCATTCCGAGATCGGCGTACTGCTTGAACTCGACTCCCTCTTTGAAGTCGACCAAGTACAGTTCGAGTTCGGCAGGGGAGTACGTCACCCCAAGGCTCATTATCACCGCGTGGATGAGGACCGACTTGCCCGAACCGGGTCGTCCGCCGATCAGTGCACCGTAGTTGTGCGTCTCGGAATTGATCATCAGGTCGGCGGTCTGCCGCGCACCGATACGGCCGAAGTGCGCCGTCACGTCGTCGGTACTGTTTCCCTGCCACCACGTTTCGGGACGATCGAGGCCCGGGGTGCGCGCCAGGTACGCGGTCCGGTTCGTCGTGGCGGTCTCCCGCTCCTGTTGCGCCGCGAGTTCGAATACCCGAGCCGGGGTGACCACGACATCCTCAGCGTTGCTGATTCCTCGCTTGACGGCATCAAGCAATTCTCTGGCGACCGCGTCGGAGGGTGGCGCGGCCGGAGTGTATATCCAGCGAATTATTCCTTCGCTGACCGTCCCCGCCAATCCGTTCACCGGTGGTGCGGGGATGGTATGCGGAAGCCGGACACCGCCACCAGCCGACTCCAACTTATTCCGACAATTCTCAGTGAGCCAGTCCCCGGCGTGCAGGTGCGGCACAGACGAGGTCACCCGCAATAGAGCACGTGTTCCATCGTCCGCTCCCTCGGGTTCGGGACCAGGATTCTCCATCTCATTGGATACGAGGATGGTGAACACCCCGGTGCGCGGACCATTCTGGATGATCCGTCCGAGGCGATCGAGTTGATCGACATCATGGTGTCCGGCGCGGGAGAATCCGGCGGGGAAGTCGTACAGGATGATGATCCGGTACGGCTCGGCAACCTCGCCCGCCGCGTTGTTGTAGTCGGTCAGTGAACTGTGCTCACCCTGCAGGTAGCGCTGAGTGACGAAGGTGATATGTTCCTCGGTCTCCTGGAGCAATTCATCGAGTTGTCTCGGACTGGTCCGCACCGACTGCCCGATGACCTTTTCCTGAGCTTCGCCGAGGCCGTACAGGAAGTTCGCCGACTCGCCTGCCTTCTCAGGGTCGAACACCCGGATCAGCAACTGGTTCGCGGGAAGCGCGGCGAGCAGGTTCAGGACCGCTGTCTCGATTCCGCTGGGGGTGTTGATGAGGAATGAACCGAGTCGATCCAAGTCGACGACAACCGGAAGTTCGACCTCACTGAACTGTTCGCTATGAACGTCTGCTTCAACGCATTGCAGGAATTCATCGATACCGGCGGTACTGGCGAATTTCATCATCATATACAGGATATGAAAGGCGGCGGGGTAGCCAACGTGGCTTTCTGCGGCCGCGTCAAGTCGATGGAACTCGCTATCTTTCATGTGGCGACGACGATCCCGATTCCAAACGTTGAACTGCTGGAAATCGTAGCCGGTGATCGTGATATCGCGAATGCTAGTCGATGAGTAGACCAGTGTCGCTTGCAGAGTTCCGAGAAAGATATTCAAAGGCCCAAGTCCGGAAACTATCGTATCTGCCGAGCCGCTAACAGGTGGTCCGACCGGTGGCCATGGCATGGTCAAGTGAGATCGGATGAAGTTTTCTTGTCGATAAAACCTGGTTGCCTGCTTGCCGTCGTCGTCCATCTGCTTCCACACGGTGACGATTAGCTCACTTACGGTCGGAAAGAAGGAACTGGTCAACGACCGGACCGAGTGCGCGAACTCCGCCTTGAGTCTTTCTCGACCGCTGGAGGTCCACGGCACACGGGCGGCTTCAATCTGGTGACGCAGTTCGTGAGCAGCTGAGATCCATTGGTTCGCGGTCCTCGCTCCGTCACCGCTGTCGGGGAATCCAGTGCCGCCGCCGAGGTGGTCGCGGAAAGCTTCACCAAGGGACTCGCGAGCTTTAAAGAGGGACAGGAGGATAGCTGTGAGGTCAGGATGTGCAGCTGCGTGGGCGGAAAGTATTGCGTGTGACTGATTTCCGACCGCGGCCTCGATCTCGTGCCAGATCGGTCGTAGCTTGGTCAATTGATCGTCGACGACGAGAAGGGAGGGTCGGTGTGCCTGATCGAGGGAGCCGTGACGTTGCTCGGTGGAGAGTTGTATCGATTGTGTCGCAGCACGCGAGGACTGAGCGCTCGCCTGGGAGTGCTTTCCCTGCAGCGCAGACTGCGGGTCGCTATGACCAACTAAATTTCGGGGGGGGGGTCGCACGATCCCGCCGCGTGTAGTCGATCGCCATCGGCGATCCTCCCTTCCGAAGGAGCGTCATCCATGTGTCTGAGATGACTAGATTAGGCAGATCCGACGGTCCCTGACCCGTCGGTGCGATAGTTTCTCGTGGTGTCGGCACGATATTCGTCCCTTCGGGCTACATCGAAGGGGTGACAGAGGTTCGAATGGCTCGATGGGCCGTGAGCTATTGCGCACGTGTGCGGGCAAGTTCGTCCGTCACCCAGGCGATAGAGATCGTCATCGACCGACCTGGAGGCGTTCGCAGGCACGTGATCAATGAGGCAGCTCGGCCACCAGGCGAGCCGTGATAGCGTCAATGACGCTCAGGCTGTCGCCCTTGGGAAGTGGCCCGGCAGCCTTCCGGACGGTTGGTGAGCCGGGTTTCGCGTCTTGCCGCTGACGCCGTGGACTACCGGCGATTCGGAACTGTTCAGGTCGAGTGCCTGGCCTCGACTTCGGCTCGCGATGCGGCGTATTCCGCGTCGGCTCATCGACCGGGCCATCTGTGATCATTCCGACGGATCTCGGTGGCTGTGCCCTCTGCGCGCCGGGCTTGCGATGTACCTTGCTTCGTCGCGCCACTCCGGCTTGGTTGCTGCGTCGCCGGAGAACTCCCGGCGATGTCAGTCGAAGACGTCGCCGATAGTCTCCGCTGTGGCAGCCCGGCTTAGCCACATCTCGAGCGTGTCAAGATCCCCACAGTGCTGCACCCTGTCGCGGATAGCATCGGGCACATCGATACCTCGGGCTCGAAGTACAGTCAGGACACCGGCCGCTGCCTCTTCGGCCTTACCTTCAGCTTTGCCCTCGGCTTTGCCTTCGCCGTAGTATTTCCGGGCGAAGGGTGATTGGTACTCCCAGGTCGTAGCAGTCACAAGTCGCTCCCATTTGGCTCGGGCGGTCCCTGAGAGCACCGCCCAGATCAGTTCAGAATACACATGGCCATGCTCGAAATCTGCGGCGATCGCAGCCGCCAACGCCTCCAAAACCCCAGGTACGGCGTAGTGCGCCGTCGCCGACAGCATCGCCAGCTCCCGGCTCGTTGCCGCGATATTGGCATCATCGATCACCGGAACTACCTTCGGTCCGATCACGATTGGGGTGATCACCGATCCGCGTCCGATCTGGATCGGTTGTGCTGCCCAGCGCGCCACGCTGTCATCGACGCACACCACCAGCACTTCGACCGGGCACCGCAGTCGCTGCCGCAGCGAGATGACGTAGCTGGGCCAGGAGTACGTTTTGTCGCTGTCGTGACCCAACTGGACTTCGACGACGATCCCCAGGACCGCGCGACTGTCCTGATTGAGTGTGACCACCGCATCGGCACGCCGCTCGGTCGGCACCACCTCACTGAGATCGGGAGAGCCGAGCTCCGCCGACTCATACTCGGGCACAACAAGATCGGCGACTCCGGCGAGCATCTCGGCTGCGAATGCCGGACATAATCGGATCAACTCGACGATCGCCTCGTGGCGCATCGAAACCATACCGGCGAGCATAGGAGGTGCCTACGACATAATCGGGCGCGAGGGCGGCGCGTATTCGAAAGTGCTACGAGCGGGCCGGTATCGCAGACGATCACTGGGAGGTGCTGGAACCTCGCGCCAGGACAGAGTCGATGTACTCGGGCGTCGAGCCGTCGACCGGGCCGTCGGTGATCATGCCGACGAATCTCGGCGGCCACGCTCTCCTTGGACTAGGTTCAGACAGGCGACGGGCGTCTCGCAGCAAGACTTCCACCTGATCATCGGGCAAATCGTTGATGAGGTGAATCAGGTCATCGCGGCTTGCTGTCACGAAACCAGCGCAGCCGAGCTGGGTGTGGAGGGCGGCGCACGCGAGCCATTGGTTGCGCGGACTGTGCTCGGTGGCAGGCTTGGCAAAACACCTGCTCGGTTGCTGCCTCGCCGGGGCGTTCCCGGTGGCTTTTCAGTCGAAGACGTCGCCGATCGTCTGCGCGGTGGCGGCGCGGCGCAGCCATGTTTCGAGCTGCTCGATGTCGTCACAGCTCTGCACGCGCTCACGTACCGCGTCGGGAACGTCGATACCGCGGGCGTGGAGCACGGTCAGGATGCCGGCAGCCTCGCCTTCGGCCTTCCCCTCGCCGTAGTACTTCCTGGCGAAGGGCGATTGATACTCCCAGGTCGTAGCAGTCACAAGTCGCTCCCATTTCGCTCGGGCAGCCCCTGAAAGCACCGCCCAGATCAGTTCAGAATACACATGGCCGT
>NZ_CALLZT010000144.1:0-1580 GCF_937858515.1 uncultured Gordonia sp.
ACCCGGTAGAACGCCCTCCTCAACGGCGAAAGCCCAGGTCAGCGACCTGGGCTTTCGTACCGAAGTTGGTGGCGGGGGCAGGATTTGAACCTGCGACCTTCAGGTTATGAGTCAACCCGTACCAATACGTACCAGATAGTGCCCTTGAGCAGGTCTTTCACGGCTCATGATACTCCGGCCGTGCCAATGCGTATACCCCTGTACCGCGCCGCACAGTAGAAGGAACAGTAGAAACGTGAGGCCCTCCTAGACGGGCCGGCGACGAGACCAGCAACAACCGTGCGGCTGTTGCCGGAGGCGTCCGTGACGCCGACGGCTCGACGACTTCGGCCGATCGTCGGGTTCCACCCGGCCGCCTTCCGCCCAGCGAAGCCAATCGAAGAAGGCAATGGCCCGGGCGCATGCCACGAGAGCATTGGCGACACCGGGGAACTACACGCAGGTTGCCCTGACCGGCCTTGCTCTTCGAGCCTGTCCTTGGGCCGGCGGTCTGCCCGGCGAGACTGTGGACTTATCGGGCGATCGCGGCTGACGGCGACCACGCGTGGGCACCGTTACCGGTTGAACCCCGACCTCGCCGATCGTTCACCACTCCTGGCGTGCTTCTTCCGCGAAGCCCTGGATGTCGTGTATCTCGATCTCGATACCGTCGTCGGTGCGAAGGCGGCCCGACCAGGTTCCGAAGACCTGGTGGGTCTCCGATCCCTGGTCGCGTCCTGGGAGCTTCGTGTGCTTGTCGTAGCGGGGCTGCAGCGTCACATCGAGCTGTCCGCCGGGGTCGACCGCGCGCCAGGGGCTGAGCGGCTCGTCCCAGTCGTAGGACCAGTCGAGCTCGCGGCCGAGCTTGGTGAGTCGGCCGTCGACGATCAGGCCGTTCTCGGTGTAGCCCGAACCCTCCGTCCACTTCGCGCCGAACTGCAACCCGACGACGTGCGCGCCGCACCGTCCGGCGCCGCCACCCCAGTTCCACGTGATCTCCGATGGCCAGCGCCCACGCCCTACGTCGAGCACGCCCCACGCGTCCGAGCTACCACCGCCGATCTCCGAGTGCCGGTCGCCGACGGTGAGCTGGCCGGTGGCAGGTCGGGCCTGGTGCTTGGAGGTGTAGTTGAACCGCTCGTCACTCCACGGGATCACCACGTTGAGCGACTCGTGGCCCTCGGGCAGTTCGATCGACACGTCGAGTGCGCCCGGTGTCCCGTCGTGCTCGGTCCACGAGGCGCGAAGGCGCGTCGATCCGGGCTCATCGACGATCTCCAGCGCGAAGCCGTCGCGCTCGACGCGAAGCGGAGTGGTCCCGGGGCGGTCCGGCAGGACGAGTGCACCACGGTCGGTCGTGATGATCCCATTGCCTCCTGTTGTTCCCGCGGCCAGGTCGGCCCACCAGACGTCGGCCAGACCGAAGTGGTCGATGTCCGCGTAGACCGACGACACGACGAGGTCACCGGCGAGGATCGCCCAGTAGTCCCAGCGCTTGTTGATACCGAAGCAGCCATCCAGGTTCGCCCGGTGCAGCGGTCGGCGTGACCAGCCGAGAGCGGCACGGTTCAGCCGTCTGCCGTCGGGCGTGCACAGGTCGA
>NZ_CALLZT010000145.1:0-22315 GCF_937858515.1 uncultured Gordonia sp.
GGGTCAGTCATGGTCATGGTTGACCGTCAACCTTTCTCGTAGTGGTTCCCATACAGCGAGGTGGTGCGAACACTCCCCCGGTGGGCCTTCCACGAAGTGGACAGTTGTGCAGGTTCTCCCCGAGAAGATGCCCTTGGCTTTTCGCCGGCACCGTCTCAGGTATGAAGTTGTGGCTCCCGGGGGCACAGTTCACCCAGGCAACCGGTCTAGTGTAGAGAACCCCGGATCAGAACCCAAATCGCCACCGGTCGGTGCCTGCGGCGACTGGTCCAGCAGCTCGAAACGTGGTTGGCCGGGCTGCCACGGCGGAGGCAATAGGCGACGTCTTCGACTGAAAGCCGCCGGAAACGCCCCGGCGAGGTAGCAACCGAGCAGGTGTTTCGCCAAGCCTGCCATCGAGCGCAGTCCACACAGCCAGTGGCTCGCGCGCGCCGCCCGCCGACACCCGACTCGGCTACGCTGGGTTCGTGACAGCAAACCGCGACGAACTGATCCACCTCATCAACGATTTGCCCGATGACCAGGTGGAAGTCTTGCTGCGAGACGCCCGTCGCCTGTCTGAACCCAGTCGGCGGAGAACGTGGCCGCCGAGATTCGTCGGCATGATCACCGACGGCCCGGTCGACGGCTCGACGCCCGAGTACATCGACTCTGTCCTGGCGCGAGGTTTCGGCACCGACCAATGATCGTCTGCGACACCGGCCCACTGGTAGCGCTGACGAATACGCGTGATGCCCACTACTTCGCTGCGAACGCACTGTTCCGGGACCTGCTCATGGCGGGTGAACGGATACTACTGTCACCGATGGTGTTGGCAGAGACGTGCTACTGGCTGAACGAGCACGGCGGCCCCGAAGTAGAAGCGGCCTTTCTGGACTCGGTTGTGGACGGGACGTTCACTGTCGTCGACCTCACCGAGGCCGACGTCGCGCGCATGGTCGAGCTCGTCCGACGCTTCGCCTCATTCCCACTCGGCGGCACCGACGCCTCAGTGGTCGCAGTAGCCGAGCGGTTCGGCGTCCGCGAGATCGCCACATTCGACCGTCGGCACTTCAGTTCGATGGTCCCGAAGTCCGGCGGCCACTTCACGCTATTGCCAGAGTCGCTGTAGCGGCGGCGAGCGCCTTGACGATCTGCGTCGATGACGGCGTGGCGCGGTGCGGCGCCACCGATCCCGATCGGGCGGGGATCGGCGATCACCCCGATCGTAGTGGGGCCGTTTCTCGCTCCGGTGATCGCTGAAGCTGATGTTGCAGCGTCGAGCCAGGAGCTGGCGATGCTGTCGGTGTCCTGACCGTGCTCCGCGCCCGCGGTATCGACGTTCCCGACGCGGTACGTGAGCGCGTACAGAGCTGTGAAGACCTCGAGCAGCTCGAGACGTGGCTGAGCCGCGCCGCCACGGCGCAGACAATCGGCGACGTCTTCGACTGAAAACGCTGGGAGCGCTGCCCTGAGTCCGCGACCACCGACAGGTCGGCCACCCCGGTGAACCGATCGGCTCCCGGGTACTGCTCCCATGATCGCCTGCGCCAGCTCGAACGACGATCGCCCGGCGGAAATGCGCCGACCACTTCCGTCCTGCTACCCGCCGACATCCGAGCACGCCTCGAAAGCCGGGCGGCAGCCAAAGGCGTGAAACCCGCCGAGATCATGCGCCGGGCACTCGTCAAATATCTCGACCGCCACTCGGCCTGAGCAGGCCCACACACCGGCATCCGCGGCCTTCCAGCAGATGAGGCGTGGAACCCGGCTCACCCTCCGCCCGGAAGCCTGCCAGCAACTCGCAAGAGCTGCCATCCTAAGCATCGTCGACGGCGACGGCTCACCCGGCACACGAGGTGCCCGCTCAGCAGGCGCGCGCAAACACCATCCAGGTCGATCAGCAAGCACCGGCAGCTCCGGATGACCGATCATCCGGTCCCCACACGTGTGCAATAGGCGTCCGCATGCGGAGCCACCCGAACCCTTTGCCGCCCAAAGATGTAGCCCAAAGGGCTGAATATCAGGCCGCTACAGTGTCGGTCGCGATCGGCGGTGACTGCCTGGCCGACATCGCGCAGTTGCGTGCCGATCAGGACGTGTTCGGCCCGGTGGCCTCGGATCCGACGGTATCGAGGCTGGTCACCGCGCTGGCTGCTGATGCCGGGCCCGTTGTGGCGGCGATCAACACCGCCCGCGCGCACGCCGGGCACATGCATGGCAGGCGGCCGGGGACGCTGCCCCAGACGCCGACTGCGATCAGGGTGGGCTGTTGGTGGTGGATCTGGATGCGAGTGTGCTGACCGCGCACTCGGAGAAGGAATCGGCGGCGCCAACCTATAAGCGGGGGTTCGGGTTTCATCCGTTGTGTGCGTTCGTTGATCACGGTCCCAGCGGCACTGGCGAGCCGGTGGCGATGATGCTGCGACCCGGCAACGCCGGAGCCAATACCGCCGCCGACCACATCAGGGTCACCGAACAGGTTCTGACCCAAGTACGCACACCGGCCCAGTCGGTGCTGATCCGTACCGATTCAGCCGGCGGCACCCACGAGTTCCTGAACTACCTCACTGGCCGTGGTCTGGGATATTCGGTGGGTTTCGGACTCTCGCATACCGCCGCGCAGGCGATCGGGCGACTCCTGCCGCAGGTGTGGACCCCGGCCTATGACGCCGACGGGACCGAACGCGACGGGGCGTGGGTGGCTGAACTGACCGGCATGCTGGACTTATCGTCCTGGCCTACCGGTATGCGGGTCATCGTGCGGAAAGAAAGGCCCCATCCCGGTGCGCAGCTGCGGTTCACCGACTCCGACGGACTGCGGCTGACCGCATTCGCCACCAACACCACCACAGGGCAGCTGGCGGCGCTGGAGTTGCGCCACCGCCGCCGGGCCCGATGCGAAGACCGCATCCGCTCGGCCAAGGACTGCGGCCTGCGTAACCTGCCGTTGCACCGATTCGATCAGAACCGTATCTGGTGCGTCATCGTCGAGTTGGCCTGCGAGTTACTCGCTTGGACCCAAATGCTCGCCCTGGCACACAGTCCCGCCCGTAGGTGGGAACCCAAAGCGCTACGGCTACGACTGTTTTCGGTCGCGGCCCGCATCACCTGCCACGCCCGGCGACGCCGCCTCAAACTCGCCGCCGGTGCGCCTCACCTACAACTACTCCTGGACGGAATACACACCCTGACAGCACTTCCCACCCCCGACTGAACTACGGCTCACCGTGACCACCAAGCAGGAAGGGCAACGCCTTTCGGGGCCGTGAACCCCGACGCCACCGACGCTCGGACGCCCCCTCCCGGCCCCGGCCCGGAATTCGGTCCTCAGACCACCACCTCGGCCCACTCAACAGGCAACGGTCGCCTCATGAAATTTCGAGGCTAAACCCCACGAATAGCCCTCGGCACCGCATTTATTGTGATGCCGAGGGCTATTCGTGGGGTTTAGGACAAGTGGGTTTAGGACAATGAGTCGACGATAGTAAGGTGGCGAGCCTATGTGGTGGCAGGAGGCGATCCGAGCAGGGAAGGTGCGCCGTGTGTTCGGTGTCGACCATGGCGACCTGGACGCACTGATGGAGATCGACGCCCCCGACAGTCCGATCGTTGTCGGACTCCGTCCGCCTGAATTTGACACCCATGCACGGACCATCGTCGATCTGATCGCCGGGGAACTTCAGAACGCCGTGCTGAATCTGTACCCGACATGGTTGCCGGGATCCGATCTCACGACTGATCGCAGTTCGCTCGGTGTAGCGGCTGCGGTTGCGCTCGCCCGGCGTATGAGCAAACAGACCGCCGCCTACTCACCGTTCGTGGTTGACCTTGCCCGGTCTGCCGCATCGAACACGCAACCGCGATCCGACTACTCGACCGAGGTCCGATTGTCGGGTCTGGCCGATCTGCTTCGGCGTAGCTACGGTCGCGACGAGATCATCATTGTCGTTACGGCGGACAACGAGGTCACCGACTGTGACGCGGCCATCGGTGCCGCCGCCGAGTGGCTGGCACATGCCGGTCGCCTGACGGTATGGCTCATCGGCCACGAGTTCGACCAGCTGACGCGGATACCGCGCATCGATCTGCATCGCATGCGCCGACCCGCGGACCGGTCCACGCGTGCCACGACTGCGATGCAGCCGGGGACAATCACACTCACCCCTATCGCCGGCCGTCCAGCCGCGAACAGCCCGGCCGAGCAACTCCTCGAACGAGCGCTGACCCACGAGACATGGGCGGACGAGCGGGTATGGAACCGCGGCATCGACGGCCTCGACCTCCTGGCCCAGACCATTCGCGTCGACCTCCAGTGGCGGCATGAAAGAGTGGTCGTGGAGATCGACGGCGCCGACCACCGCGCCGCACCGAAGTATGCGGCGGACCGCCTGCGCGACAACCTTCTTCAGATAGCCGGGCACCTGGTGCTGCGCTACACGAACGAACGGGTCCTCGACGACGTGGGAGCCGTCGTGGCCGAACTCCGCGAAGTGGTGCACACCCGGCGGCGGAAAGCAGACCGTTGACTGGGTAATAGCCCTGATAATAAGGAAAGATCACCCTGTGACCACCGATGCACCGTCGCGCGCCGAACGCACCATCCTCTTCGCCTTGATGGCTCATGCGAAGCCCATCCGCAATCCCGATCTGAGTCAGATCTCTCCGGAGATGAAAAAGGAGCGCCGGGACAGACTCAACGATCTGGGCCTCGTCGAGTCGGTACTGGTCAAACGGACCTACGTGCACACGCTGACCGACGCGGGTTGGGCGTGGTGTGCCGCCGAACTCCACTCACCCACGCCGCCGGGCTCGGGAACAGTCGAGAAAGCACTGGCCGCGGTCCTGCGCGGAATCGGCCGTTACCTGCGTGCGACCGACACGCTCCTGTCGGAGGTCTTCGGCGTCGAAGCATCCCCGGAGCAAACAGAAGCACCTGCTGCGGCGGGCCTCTCTTCGCGCGTGCGCGCAGCGTACGACGCGTTGTGTTCGCACCCCGGCGCCTGGGTGCGAGTCGCCGAATTGCGCGCCGCGCTCAACGATGTAGCCCAAGACGAATTCGATGACACCCTGGTCGCCCTGCAGCGCGAACCGGGTGTCCGCCTCGAGCCCAACGAGCAACAGTCGTCACTCACCGACGATGATCGCGCCGCCGCGGTCCGGGTCGGCAACCAACTCTGCCACCTTTTCGCGATCGAGGGCTGAATGGATACCGGGACCCGCCGCGCACTCGAGTCGATCAGGCTGGATTGGGCGACCACCCGCGACGACATCTGGGCGCCGCAGGCCCCGGTGCATGTCGATGGCCTGCACGACTCGGTCATCGACGAAACGCTGCGGTCGTTCGGCGATGCGCAGGTGAGCGGTGCGGCGAGTCCTCTAGGGGTGGTTATCCAGGGTCCGGCAGGATCGGGCAAGACGCACCTTCTCGGCCAGGTCCGCGAACGCGTGCAATACGCGGGCGGCTACTTCTTTCTCGCCAAGCTCCTCGATGGTGAAAAGTTCTGGGAGTCGATTCTCGTCTGTATCACCGAGGACTTGAATCGGCCGTCGCCGACGCATTCCTCCCAGCTGGTCCAGTTGCTCGACAGACTGGGCAGCGACGCCGGAATGTCCCCCGACGACCTGCGGGCGATTGTCGGTGATGCACCGCTGTCTCCGGACATTCTTGAACGTTTCGTCCGTGCCGTCTACCGCAGACACCCCGTGCATCGCCGACGTTCACAGCACATCCTGCGAGCGCTCGTCCTCATTGCCTCGGAGGACTTCGCTCTCCAAGACCTGGGAACGGCTTTTCTCTTCCTCAACCTTGAGGACCTTGACGAGGCGAAGACCTGGGGTATTCAAGTCAGAAGGCTCGGCTACCAGGAGGTCGTGGAGAACATTTCGCGCATTCTGGCGATAGACAATGCCGCAGTGCTCGCAATCGACCAGCTCGACACCCTCATCGTGACCGATCACCACGGCAATGCAAACCAGAGCACCGTCGACAATATCGCCCACGGATTAATGACGCTGCGCGAAACATTCAGCCGCACAACATCAATCGTGTCGTGCCTGTCGGCGGCCTGGAAAATCCTCGAAGACAATGCTCCTCGTGCGGTCGTCGACCGGTTTCGCAAGCTGCCGCCGCTGCAGCGGCCGACATCCACCGGGTTCGGCCGCTGCCTGCTCACCAAACGATTCACCCGGTTCTACGAGGTGTCAGCCTTCACCCCGCCGTATCCGACGTGGCCGGTCAGCGACGCCGCACTGGATGAATCCGTCGACTACACTCCGCGTGCGCTGATGCAGGCCGCGGATCGGCACATCGGGATGTGCTTGCGGTCAGGAACGCTGACCGAGATGACGTCGCTCCGACAAGAGGAGGTGACCGAACCAGAACCGCTTCACGACGATCCAGGACTCACTGCGCTCGACCGTCGGTTCGACGAACTGATCGCGGTGGCCGATCCGGCGGCCGTGTTGGATCCGACCACGGAGGACACCCGCGTTCCAGAACTGTTGATGGCCGGCCTGGCCGCCTGGGTCGATGCGTTGCCGGCCGGCGCCGAGCGCTACCACTGGGACGACAAGCCGGGTAAGAGCCCTAATCTTCATGCGCGGCTGCGTCGCACCATCGACCCCGAGACCGACGCGCAGCAGTCGTGGTCATTTCGTGCGATCGCCTCGGGAAATGCGATTGCGGCACAGACACGTCTGACGAGGGCCTGTACCGCGGCTGGGATTACCAGCCGACTCAACATCCTGGCGATCCTGCGGCAGACTCCGTGGCCCTCCGGGCCGAAAACCGCGGCACTGGTCAACGAGTTCATCGAGCGAGGCGGCGTCGTTCTCTCATGGTCTGCCGATGACATCCGAATCCTGATCGCGTTGCGGGCGCTGCGCGCCGAGCGAGTCGATCGCTTCGGTGAGTGGGTCACATCCCGGCGACCCGCGTCACGCCTGACGTGGCTCGATGCGCTCCTATCCAGCACTGACTCGAATTCAGAACCGGCCGCCGGTTCACCGTCGGTTGAAGTACAAGGAGCGCAAGCGACGACGCGCCTCGAAACCTCGCAAGTCGGCATTTCCGTGGACCCCACGCCCTTGCCGGCTCCTCGACCTGCGCGGACACCGACGCGGTCGAATCGCTTCGTCCTGGGGTCGGTGGTCGGCGCCCTGACCTCGCGTGAGGTCAGTGTCGAGTTGGAGGCGCTGCGCAAGCACACGGTCATTTTTGCCGGATCGGGTTCAGGAAAAACGGTTCTCATCCGGCGGATCATCGAGGAATGTGCCCTGCGCGGCGTGTCGTCGATCGTCCTCGATGTCAACAACGACCTCGCCCGCCTCGGACAGCCATGGCCGCAGGGTTCACGCGAGTGGCCGAACGCCGAGGACGCGGCGACCGCTCGTGACTACATCGCGAACACCGATGTAGCCGTGTTCACCCCGGGAAAGATGTCAGGACGGCCGCTGAGCTTCCAGATGCTTCCGGATTTCACCGGGGTGGTCAACGACCCGGACGAGTTCGGTGCCGCGGTGGCCTCGGCATTGGGCGCGCTGGCACCGCGAGCCCTCGCGATCGGCAAGTCGGCCAAACACAAGCGGCTGCTCGCGACCCTCAAACAGGCCATCGAACATTTCGGCCGCACCGGTGGCGGCACCATCGACACTCTCGTGGATCTGCTCGCCGATCTCCCGGACACGCTGTGCGAATTCTCCGACAGCCCCAAGCTCGGGCGGGAACTCTCGGACAATCTGCGATCCGATCTGATCACCGACCACGTGTACAGCAACGACCCGGTCAATCCGTCGGTCCTGCTGACACCGCCGGCGGGCTACCGCGCGAGGGTTTCGGTGATCAACCTGTCGGGTTTGCCTGATACGAACAAGCGCAACAACTTCATCGCCCAGTTACAAATGGCACTTTTTGCCTGGATCAAGAAGCACCCCGCGGGCAACAAACCGCTCGGCGCAGTACTCGTGATGGACGAGGCCCAGAACTTCGCCCCCTCGGAGCGCACGACGACATGCACCGAAAGCACACTCGCGCTCGCCGCACAGGCGCGAAAGTACGGCCTGGGCCTCGTCTTCGCGACACAAGCCCCAAAAGGTTTGCATTCCAAGATCGCCGGAAACGCGTCGAACCAATTCCTCGGCCGGTTCCAATCACCGGTCCACATCAGTGCGGCCAAGGAACTCGCCGCGGCCAAGAGTTCCGACGTTTCGGACATCGGCCGCCTACAAACAGGCATCTACTACGCGGCGGTCGACGGTGGTTCCTTCGCGAAGATCCAAACCCCTCTGTGCCTGAGCTACCACCCATCGAGCCCGCCTTCGGAGGAGGAGGTCATCGCGATCGCCCGCGCATCGTCAATCCGCCGTTGAACTACCACTGAGTTTGGCCATCCCGCGCATAAACCGCACATTAGATATGACAAACCTGACTCGCCGGACTTCGTGACTTATAACATCCCGGAGCAGGCGCCGAGTCGTCCAACTACCGAGACTTCGGGGGGTATCCACACACGTTATTCAAGATCATTGCGATGACAAGCGTTATGATGGACCCACAGAACACCACGAGCACACCGATAAGCATCGTCGCGACGAATATCAATTCAAACCCCGGGTTCGCAAACTTGGGATCTGTAAACTCATCCCAGAATGCGATTATCGTTGCAGCGGAACAGAATAAGAGTTGGGCAACAATTGGAGAACTGAAACGACCTTTAGGATGACGTCGGCCGTGCACAGCACCAGCAAACCCCATACCTGCGATTGCAACCAGCCAGGCAAGGACCGGAGCACCGGTCCAGTCACCCCATTTCATGACTTGGTCGACCCATTTCATGACCAGAACTGCAGCGACGATATACAACACGACACTGGCAACCTTGCATTTGCGGCGGTATTGAATCAGATCTTGATTCTGTTTCAATACCTTGGCTTCGTCAGCCGCCCTGGCCTTGGCACGCGCTTGGACACGCTCCATTGAAGCCGCCTCGGTATGCTCGGGAGAAACTTTCGGCAATGACGCCGTGCCATTTCGAACATCTTCGAGCAATTTTACCATACCATCACCCTGGCGAAAGAACCGCATGGTTCCCACTCCATTGTTTTCTGGATCAAATCTGTCCGTCCAAGCACCATACTTATCCTGGCGGCGGCTATCGTAGAAGTATGGATCAAAGTCGAACGACTGGATATCCGCATCACTAATCGGAACGCAATCTCCACGTATTTCCGAGTGATCTATTTCTAGCCCAGAAAGTTGCACTTCAGTGCTTATCCAAACTTTCTGTAGATTTCCGCTTTGATTAAGGACTATGTACGTGTCGTCGTGCCCCTCCCGCTCCTTTCTACCACCTTGGAGCGAAAAGCGCCCATTCCAAGTGCGTCGATCGAGAACCCAACACTGCCCTACGAGAACAACCTCCTTCTCTCTACCATGAGAATAGTCGCCGTAGCCGATGGACGGCGTCGGTGGTATGCGAGTCTGCGATGCCGCCATTCTCGCTAAGCCTTCAATCTTTGCCCGGTCGAGTGACGATGAAGCATAGGAACGCGGAAAACCTGACAATTTGCTCAATATCCTCTTCGTATCGATAGGACGCTGGATCCACTTCCACCTAGTTCAGTCCTGATGCCACCCAAAACAGAAGGGCACCACACTTGAACACTCTTCCACTGAAATATGGTCAACAAGAATTAGCACTTTTTCGGAGGCGGGGAAAGATGACGACGCGGATTTCACCCTTTTGGGTGACAGTCCGCAGCAAACGATACGTCATGCACCGACGCCAGGTCCGCCGACCCGGACGCTCCTCGTCCACCGCAACATGTCCGCCGGACACCTCAGCAACGCGGTTGTCGCGTGCAAATGACTCCGGGTGCTTACTTAGCGGCCTGCGCTGCTTCGGCCCCGTTACGTCCCCAAGCATGTTCATCGACGGCTGCATTGAGACGCAGGCACCGGTGTCTGGTGCATCGCCATCGACCACCTCGCCCAGCCGATCTGTCCGGGCACCGCTTCCCGACTGCAGCTCACGGTCAAGTCAGATGCCAATTGGCGGCGATCAATCCGTTCCCTTCCTGCCCACCATCCGCCGAAGACGCGGCGGTGGACATAGCTCGCACATCGGTCGCACCACTCATCCGTTGACACGACATCGCCTCCCACACCCCGCCCGAAGTGACTACGCTGGCTAGCGCTCCTGACGCACACCGACCGGAGGACAGCGAAGACATGGGCGTGATCTCCAAGCTCAAGGGCGAGCTCGTCGACATCATCGAATGGTTCGACGACACTCGCACGACGCTCGCGTGGCGTTTTCCGCGCTACAACAACGAAATCAAGAACGGCGCTCAGCTGATCGTCCGGGAGGGCCAGAAGGCGGTGTTCGTGTACCGCGGCCGGCTCGCGGACACGTTCGGGCCCGGCAACTATGAGCTGACCACCGAGAATCTGCCGATCCTGTCGACGATTCAGGGGTGGAAACACGGGTTCAAGAGCCCGTTCCGGTCCGAGGTGTACTTCATCAACACCCGGCCGGTGACCGAGCTGCGGTGGGGCACACCGAACCCAATCACCATCCGCGACCCTGATTTCAAGATGGTTCAGGTCCGTGCCAACGGCATGTGTGTGGTGCGGGTGGCCGATCCGGCGATCTTCCTGCGGGAGGTGATCGGCACCGACAGCAACGTCAACGTCGATGAGATCTCGGAGTTGTTGCGGCGCATCATCGCGCAGGCGTTCTCGGACATGATCTTGCAGACGGGTGTCGGCGTGATCGACCTGCAGGGCAAGGTCGGTGAGCTGTCGCAGAAGCTGAAGGCGTTCGTCCAGGAACGTGTCGACGACGAGTACGGCCTCGGCATCGAGGACATTCTGCTCAATGTCTCGCTGCCGGATGAGATCACCGCGGCGATGACCCGTGGTGTGGCGCGCGGCGTGGAGGAGCAGGGTTTCCTCAATCAGGTCGACGACATGCAGCGCTATCAGCAGGGCAAGCTCGGCGAGGCAATGGTGGCGGGCGCCAACAATCCGGGCGGAAGTTCGGTGGGCGATTTTCTCGGTGCCGGTATGGGCATGGCGCTCGGCCAGCAGATGGGCGGTGCGGTCGCCGGACCTCGCCAGGCCGGCCCGGCTCCGGCCGCCGCACCACCTCCGTTGCCTACCGCGACGCAGTACCACGTCGAGCAGAACGGGCAGGCCGGTGGACCTTACACGGCCGCTCAGTTGCAGCAGTACATCGCCGGTGGTGCGGTGACGCGGCAGACGCTGGTGTGGGCGGCGAACATGGCCGGGTGGACGGCGGCCGGACAGGTTCCCGAGCTCGCCACGCTGTTCCCGGCGGTTCCGCCGCCGCTGCCTCCTCGGATGCCTCCGGCCTGACCGCGCGCGTTCTTTTCGAGAAGGCTTTTCGAGAGGACTGTCCGATGACCACTCCCCCCACGCCGCCGCCGCTGCCGTCCGACGGCCCGCCGCCGCTGCCGTCCGACGGCCCACCGCCACCGCCGTTCGGCGCACCGCCGCCGTTCCAGTCCGGCGGTCCGTCGCCGTCGCAATCCGGTGGCCCACCACGTCCTCCGTACGGCGCACCGCCTCCGCTACCACCGACTGGTGCCGGTAGCCCGCCGCCGATGCCGCCACGACAAGCAGGCCCGCCGAAGCAGGCCGCATCGATGCCCGCCAACAACTCACGGCCACCGATGGCACCACCGGTGGACCCGCGCGCGGGCCGGGTCGGGCAGCATCATGTCACCGAGGACACCCGCACCTATCCGTGCGCCAATTGCGGCGGAAATCTGGTGTTCGATCCGGCGACCGGGGTGTTGCGCTGCCCGAGTTGCAACAGCACCAGGGAGATCGCCCGGTCCGACGCCCGGGTGGGATTGCACGAACTCCGCGATGCGAAGGTCGCCGCCGCCAACACCCGCGGACTGTTGTCGTCGAACGACCCGGCCGCCTCCGACGAACATCAGGTGGTGTGCCAGAACTGTGGTGGTACAACGGTGTTCACCGGAACGCTGACCGCCACCCGCTGCCCGTACTGTGCATCGCCGATTCAGCGTGACGATATCCAGGACGCTCCCAAGACGCTGCCCGTCGACGGGGTGATCCCGTTCGGTGTCGACGACAAGGTGGCGCGGCAGAACATCGAGAAGTGGATCAATTCCCGCTGGTTCGCGCCGACGGAGTTCAAGAAGTATCGGACCCTCGGCTCGTTTTCGAGCGTGTATTTCTCCTATTTCAGTTACGACACCATCGCCTATACCCGCTATACGGGTCAGCGCGGCGACGACTACACGGTGGAGGTCGGTAGCGGCGACGACCGGCACACCGAAACCCGCACCCGCTGGACCAATGTCCGCGGCGACGTCGTCGATAATTTCAAAGATGTTGCAGCCCTGGCTAATACCGGTGTCGATCCGAAACGTGTCGAGGAGCTCAAGCCGTGGCCGATCGAGACGGCGCGCCCGTTCACCGGCGAATACCTCGCCGGACATCTGGCCCGCACCTACGAGATCGGACCCGAGGAAGGTTTTCAGGTCGCCCGCCGCGAGGAGATCGACGATCGCATCGCCTCCACGGTGCGCCGTGACATCGGCGGTGACAAGCAGCGCATCTCGTCGTCGGAATCGCGGTTCAATCCGCTGCAGTTCCGGTATCTGCTGCTGCCGATCTGGTTGCTGACGGTGGTGTACGACTCCAAACCGTTCCAGGTGTACATCAATGGCGTAACCGGTGAGGTGCAGGGTTCGCGGCCGTACAGCAAGGTCAAGATCATTGCGGCGATCGTCGCCGCCATCATCGCCATAACGGCGATCGTGATACTCGTACAGTCGGTGAGGTAGCGGTGGGAACTCTTGTGATCATTGCCGTTCTGCTGGTGATCGTCGGTGCCGTGGCCGTGGCAGCCGCGCTGATCCTGATGTTGCGCAAGTCTTCTCGCACCCAGCTTCAGCAGTCGGCACAGCTCTACCCGGGCAAGATGATCGAGGCCCCCGACGGCTGGGCGCTCGGGCATTCCCCGGAGGCGCGGCTGTTCCGGCGAATCCGGGACGCGGTCACACCGCTGCACAACGCAACCGGCACCGATATCTCGCTGATCGACGGCCGCGTCCAGATCGAGTTGACCGTCGACGACGTCGCGCAACGTCTGGTCACTTTGAGCACCGTCGACCGGGCGGTGGCGCAGCCGGTGCTCGACCGCGCCGAATGGTGGGTCGCCGCGCTGGAATCGGTGTCGGGCAAGCTGATCCTCGGTCGGCGTCTCGAGGTCGGCGAGTTGGAGCAGGTCACCAAACAGAATCCGTTCTCGTAGATAGCGATGGACGTCGCCGCAAAGCCGGTCACCTCAACCAGCACAGGAGCCAACCGTCAACCCAACTGAATGCCTTACAGTAAACAGATAGAGGCACAGTAGAGAGGATGACACGTGGATCTGGGATTTGCCGATGCGGTGGTGGTGGTCAACGGGGGCACCAAGGGAATGGGCCGGGCAGCAGCAGAAACCGTTGCTGCCGAGGGCGCGAAAGTGGCGCTGCTGGCCCGCGGTGAGCAAGGACTGAACGACACCGCCGCCAGGCTGACCGAACTCGGCGCCCCCGATGTCCTGCCGATTCCCACCGACCTCAACAGCCGAACCGATATCGACGCAGCATTCGCGACCATCGGCGAACGCTGGGGCGTGGTGAACACACTGGTCAACGCCGTCGGTCCCATCGACGTCGGCATCGGCCCCCTCGAGAGCATCGACGACGACAACTGGCATGCCACCTTCGACATCGGCACGCTCAGCGCCGTCAAGTGCGTGGAAGCGGCGCTACCGCTGCTCCGCAAGGCCGAGTGGGCGCGCATCGTGAATGTATCCGCGCATTCGGTGCGTCGTCAGTCCCCCACCCTGATCGCCTACACCGCCGCCAAGGCCGCGCTCACCAGCGTCAGCAAGAATCTCGCGCAGACCCTGGCACCCGAGGGGATCCTGGTCAACACGGTCTCCCCCGGTTCGTTCCTGTCCCAGGGCCTGCGTGACTACCTCTCACGCCTGCCCGACGACCGCCGCCCCGACCTCGATGACCTGTACGCGGTGATGGACGCGATCGACGCCGAGTTCGGGCATCCCGCATTCATCCGCCGGGCCGGTCTCCCGTCCGAGATCGGACCGGTCATCGCATTCGCCGGTTCCCGCACCAACACTTACATGACGGGCGCCGATCTCAATGTCGACGGCGGCTCGGATTTCTGAACCGCAAACTTCTGAACCACCCTGCCGATGGCAAAATTCGGCGTTATGAACCACGCGGCGAACCCCTACCGGACCGCGACGGTCAGGTCGCGTCGAGCGTGACCGACGTCGACCCGAACCCCGACAACGACAACTGCGACCGATCCCGTTGGCACAGCCTAGAATTCAATTCGACGGCACTGCTGGCCGCGGCGCTGATCAACAGCGCCCTGGGCCTGGTGTTCTGGGCGCTGGCGGCCCGCTTCTTCGTCGAGGCCGAGGTGGGCCGCGCGGGTGCGGTCATCAATACCGCGGTCATGTTGTCGACGCTGGCGAATCTGAGTCTCGGTGCGCTGTACGAACGCTTTCTGCCGCTCGCCGGACGCCGCACCGGAGCCCTGCTGATCCGCGGCTACGTCGTCACAGGGCTGTTCGCGTTGCTCCTGGGCGCAGTCTTCATCGCGGTCGGTCCCGCCGACGACCTGTTCGAGTCGACGACGGGTAAGACATTGTTCCCGCTGTGCGTGGCGACGCTCGCGGCGTTCGCCCTGGCCGATTCGGTCCTGGTCGGGCTGCGCGCGGCCCGCTGGGCGGCGGTCAAGAACATCTCCTTCGCCGTCGCGAAACTCGCGATCCTGTGTGCCCTAGGCCTGACCGTCGCAGGTGACCGCGGTTCAGTAGCGGGTCACGCGGCGATCGAGGTGTCGTGGGTGCTCACCGCTGCGGTTGCGGTGCTCGTCGCGCAGACGGTGGTGGTGATGGCGGTGCGCGCCCAGTCCCGCACCGAATCGACGCTGCCGCCGAACGGCGAACTGTGGAGCTACTTCGCGAGCACGTTCAGTATCGCGGCGCTGGCGAGCATCACGCCACTGGTGTTACCGCTGCTGGTGGTGGTGCAGGCCGGGGCCACCGAAACGGCGTATTTCACGGTGTCATGGACCATCGTGTCGGCGATCTTGGTGGCGGTGCTGATGGTGTGCGGGCCGTTCATCGCCGAGACCGCCGCCCATCCGGAGCAACTCGCCACCCTGCTGGGCAGGTTCCTGCGACTGTTCGGCTTGGTCATCGTGGCCGCATCGGCCGCGCTGGCAGTGGGCGGACCAATCGCGCTGTGGCTGGTCAGCCCGAGTTACGCCGAGAACGCGTGGGCGCTGATGCTGTCGGCCGCGCTGGTCCCGATCGCGAGCGCGCCCGGTGTGGTGTTCGCCTGCCTGTGCCGCGTGCATCGGACCATGCTGCCGGCGGTTGCGCTGCAGGTGGTGTCCACCATCGGAGTCATCGCCGGCTGCGCGTGGGTGATCCCGCGGCATGGCATCGCCGGCGTCGGCTGGACCTATGCGGCGGTCGAAACGGCCGGTTCGCTGCTGATCGCGATCCCGCTGTGGCGCCGGCTGCGCATCGATCTGCGCGACCCATCGGCAGCCGATCAAGGCCGCGACATACCCGCGCGGTGAGACACCGTTCGGGCTAACATCGCGTCGATATCTACCCTACGGTTCAGTGTGGATTCATCATGTGAGGTGTGTTGATGTCTCTTGCCGAGTTGCGGGCCGCCCAGGCACTGGACCGGGCGACGGCCGGCCATCGTGTATTTCCGGCCGGCTGCGTCGTCGTCGGCGGTGCCGGGTCGGGTAAGACGACCGCTCTGTCGGAACTGGTGGCCGGAGTCGACGGTCCACTCACCCGGGTATCCGGCACCCTCGGCAGCTTGCGCTACTCGTTCGCCGTCCCGTCCGGCGATGCGCGGGACTCGGCGCGGTGGGCGATATCGGTGCAGTTGCTGACGTCGGGTTCGACGCTCGTCGTCGACGACGCGCACCTGCTCGACGACGAGTCCGCGGCCATCTTGCACGCGCTGATCGTCCACGACAGCATCCCGGCATTTCTCGCATGTAGCACCGAAACACCAGAACGAACCGCTCCCGCGTCGATCTCCGCGCTGTGGAAGGACGGCCATCTGCCGCGCCTGGATCTGGCCGACCTGACCATCGAGGATGCGACCAGCTACGTCCGGCATGCCCTCGGCAGCGTTCCGACCGTCACGGGTGTCGCGCGGCTCCTGCGGTGGGCGGGCGGTACTCCCGCGGCATTCATCGAAGGTGTGGAACTGACCATCGCCCGGGGCTGCTGGCTGGGGATCGGTGAGATCGCCGTATTCCAGTGGGTTCCCGCACTCACCCCGGCGCTCAGAGATCGGTCGTGCGCGGAGTTCGAGGCGCTCCCCGAGCCGGTGCGCAGGGTGGTGTCGGCGCTTTCTGTGGCAACAGTGGCATGTGAATCCTATTGCGATGGAGCCATTCCGATCCAGGCGCTACAGTCGGTGTGTTCGGTAGAGGACCTGCTGGCCGCCGAGCAGACCGGGATTCTCGACGCCGATCAGCATCGGGTGCGCCTGCGCAAACCGTATCTCGCCTCGTACGCCGCCTCGGTGACACCGAGTCTGGCTTCCGCGGAGTGGGCGGCCAAGCTGGCCGACGGATGCCTGGAAACCATCCGCCGAGCCGGTCCCTCGTCGTCACCCGACAAGACCGACCCGATCCTGATTCTGGCGGGCGAACTCACCCTGCAAACCCTGGGACCCGATGTCGAGGGACTCGCGGCCGCCGCCGATGCCGCGCTGCGCAGGGGCGAGCATCATGCCGGGATCCGGCTCGGCAAGGCCTGCCCCACACCTCCGCAGTCCGTCGGCTGGGCCGCCCTGCACGAGGCCGACCTTACGACGGTACGCGAACTGCTCACCTCACCGTCCGGTGCGTGCCAGCCGCTGGCGGCCGTCGCCGGATGCGCGGAGGTGTGGGCGACCCGCGGTCCGGGGGAACTGTGCAGCCTCACCGACACCCCGATTTCCGCGGTCACCGCAGCACTCAGCTCCGACCGGGTGGTGGGTACGTGGGTGGGAATCCTGTACGCCAACGCGTTCGCCGTCGCCGGGAACATCGAGGCGGTGCGTGCGATTCTGGCCGTCGTCAACCCCGACGGGGCAAGCCCCGGCCCGACGGGCAAGGACGCCGTACTCGATCTGTACACCCGCGGCACCCTGGTGGTGGCCCTTCGCCAGTGCGGAAATGTTGCTCGCGCATGCGAACACGCCGACCGGCTGCTCGAAGGCACTCGGACCGCAGCACCCCGGGTCCGTGCCATGGCGGCGCTGGTGGCGGCGGCGACCTATGTCGAATCCGGCCAGTTCGCGCAGGCACGTGCCTGCTTGCACGAAGGTGCGGAGATCTTCGTCGACTCTGTCGGCCACAATCTGTTCACCGGACTGCTCGCCCGTATCGCGGCGATGGAATCCGGAATCGTCGAAATCGAAGTCGCCGAACCGATATCGGCACCACCGGGCCCGACGCTGCCCGACGAGCTGGTACCGGACGAGACGATGCCGGACGAGGCCGCGCTGGCGTCGTTCACCTCGATCGCCGTCATCAGCCAAGCGTGGGTGCTGGTCGCCGGCGATCGGGTCGACGACGCGGTCGAACTGTTGCAGGACTCCGCCCACGATGCGGTCGCGTGCGGTGCGCCCGCGGTGGCGGCCGACTACACCGAGTTGGCCAACAGACTGTGCGCGCCCGACCAGGCATGTGTGCCGACTGCGTTGCGTTTGCTTGCACAGCAACATAATCCGCTCAGCAGGTTCGGTCTGACGGTTCGCTACGCCGATGCCTGGCAGGCCCGCGACGGCGGTGCGCTCAGATCCGTCGCCAGGGACTTCGAGACGGCCGGCAACCTGCCTGCGGCCGCAGATGCCGCCGCGCAGGCCGCGGAGGCCTTCGATGAGGCGCGCGACGGCGCGCGGGCGGGGGCGGCCCGGGCCCATGTCCGCTCGCTGATCTCCCGGATCGGTTCGCTGAGGTCGCCGGCGCAATTGCGCGTCGAGGCCGACGACCGGCTGACCGGACGGGAGCGGCAGATCATCGAATTGGTGGGACAGGGATTGTCCAACAAGGAGATCGCCTACCGGCTCGAGTTGTCGGTACGGACCATCGAGGGACATGTGTTGCGGGTGTGCGCAAAGCTCGGCGTGCGTTCGCGTGGTGAGGCCGCCGACGTGTGGAGCCCCTCGGCGTGAGCAGAGTGTGGCCGCACCTGCCCCGGCCGACGGAATCATCCCTTGTCGCAGGGGCTTTGAAGAAGAGACGGCCGGTGATCGTCGCCGGTCCGGCGGGGATCGGGAAGACGAGCCTGACCCGCGCGGTCGTCGCGTCGTCGGACCGCCCGATCGAGTGGCTGGTCGGATCAGCGTCCACCCGGCAGACTCCCCTGG
The DNA here is from genome assembly GCF_937858515.1 of uncultured Gordonia sp. Lineage (NCBI taxonomy): Bacteria > Bacillati > Actinomycetota > Actinomycetes > Mycobacteriales > Gordoniaceae > Gordonia > uncultured Gordonia sp. The sequence continues at coordinate 18,457 of NZ_CALLZT010000145.1, forward strand.
CCGCGCTGTCGACGCTGATGCCTGTCGACGGTGCGGGCGATGTGATGCGAATCGTCACGAACCTCTCCGAGCGACTCATCGATCGTCGCGCAGTGCTCGCCGTGGAGGATGCCGGACTACTCGATGCGGCGTCGGCAATGGTTGTCGCACAACTTATTCAGTCGGATATCCACGATGGGGTGATCGTGATGTCGCGATCACCGGAACTCGACGGTGCCGAGCCCGCGCTGACGTCGGCATTGTCGGCGGCACGCGCCATGGTGGTACAGCCGACCGCCTTCTCGCACGACGATCTCGCCACCATCATCGGCCAATACCTCGGGGCTCCCATGGATTACGCCGATGTGATGAGATTGCATTCCGCGAGTGGGGGCAATCCGCTATACGCCCGGCACCTCGTCGCCGGTTCGGTCTCGGCGGGTGCGGTGCACCGCTGGGAGGACGGAACAATCAGCATCGCTGAGGGATTCGCGGTGTCGAGAGAATTGGAGGCGGTGGTCGGGTCGGCCATCGACGCCGCCGGGCCGCAGGCAATCGGGCTGCTGGAATTTCTGAGCCTGCTCACCCCATTGCCGGTGTCCGCGGTGGCGGATCTCGGTTTTTCCGATGTAATCGATGACAGTCCGGATATTTGGTGACGGCGTGTGTGCACTACACGACCGCGACCGGTGAGCACGACCGGTCGCTGGCGTTGCTGGACACGTTCGGGAACCGGATTACCCAGCCCGCGCTGCTTGGCGCGATACACGCGATGCGCGCGACGACGATGCTCAACGCCGGTCGCCAGGCCGAGGCATTGTCCAGTGCCCGAGCATGTTTGACCGGCGAATGGAACGGCATGGCGTGGGCGGCGCTGGCCAGGTTCACCGAGGCCGAGGTGTTGCGCAGGCTCGGCGAGACCCGGCGTCCGGTGGTGGTCGGCCACGATGCGTTGCACTTGGCGTCTGTGTCCGGGCCCCTCGTGGGTGTCGGCGCGCTGCGAACTCTCGCACTCACCCACATCGGCGGTGGCGACCTCGACGCGGCAGACGAGGTGGCCGCAAGGTTTGCCGATACCGTTGCATTGCAGTCGATTCCCCGCGCACTGGCGTGTGGGACGATGTCGTCGGCTGCGGTGGCCCGTGGGCACTTCGGCAAGGCGCGGCGCCTTGCCCTCGATTGTCTGCATGCGCTGCCCGCCGACGACCGCAATGGTCTCGGTCGTGGCGTCGCGGCGATGCTCGCGGGTGTCCGGGCGATGCTCGGCGATGTGGACGGCGCACGGTGGGCACAGGAACGCTGCGAGGTGGCAACCCTGCGCAGCGGCGAATGGCCGGATGTGAATCCGATTCTGAGTGACGGTTTCGCGCGTGCCGCCGCCGGCGAGGTGACCATTCCGATCGCACGGTTCCGCGAAGCAGCGCAGATTTCGTTCGCGCACCAACAGGTCGCCGATGGCGTCAACAACCTGTACTGGGCCGTCCGGTTCGGTGATCGGGATGCGGCTGTGGAACTGTGCGAGCCTCGCAGGCGCGGGGAAGGTCCTCTCACCGGACTCATGGTGGCCCACGCCGACGCGCTCCTCGACGCGGATGCCGCCCGGTTGCGTCTGGTCAGCGATAGCTTCGTCGAACTCGGTTACATCCCGTTCGCCGCCGACGCAATTGCCCACGCGATCATTGCGCTACGCAGCGCGGGCTTGCCGCACAAGGCCCGCGAACTCTCGCCGCGCCTGACGTTCCTTCGCAGTCTGGCCGATGACTTCCTGTCCCCCGCCATCCGCGCGGCCGAGCTGAATACAAACCTGTCGCCACGCGAGTTGGAGATCTACGCTATGACGTCCGGGGGCCGCTCCCGCATAGATGTGGCGGACGCACTGGGCATCCGTCCATCGACGGTGACAGCCTACCGATCGCGCGTCCGGGAGCGTCTCAACACCTGGTGACCGGACCCCGCTGTCGCCCGAAGGGTTACATTTTCAGACCTTTACCTGTCCGAAGTACCCCTTCTGACCAGTTTGTACTGCGGACTGAGTAGTACTCCGCACAAACTAGGTAGTCGGGTGAGGTACCGGTAGCCATGTCTACCCTGGGAGCGTTGCTCCAAACGTCTGCAAAGCCTGGAGTATCAGCATGCGAATCTCGCACAAGAACCGTGCCCGCCTCATCGCGGCCGCCGCCGGTGTCAGCCTGTTCCTCAATCCCGGACAGGCCACCGCCGACGACGACACGGGTTCGCAGTCCGGGACGTCCTCACAGAGTGACTCCAGCGGCACGTCCAACTCGTCGTCGGGAGAATCGTCGTCTGGAGAGTCGTCGTCGGGAGAATCGTCGTCGGGAGCGTCGTCACCGACTGCTTCCGGCGGTTCTTCAGCCTCCGGCGGTGCGGACTCGTCCAGCGGTTCTGATAGCTCCAGCGGTTCTGATAGCTCCGGCGGCTCCGACTCTTCCGGTGAGTCCGACTCCTCCGGTGAGTCGGGAACCGACTCCAGCGGTGCGTCCGGAGTCGACTCGTCCGTCGGCAGCGACTCCGGCGAGACCACATCACCGGGCGGTGACGGATCAGGAGGAATACCGGAGGTCGACACGTCCGGGGGTGGCACCGAAACCACCACCAGCGGATCATCGGACGCCGGAAGCGCCTCAGCCGGCACCCAGACCGACATCACCTCCCCGACCAGCAGCAATCCGGACACCAGCACCTATCAGCCCTACGCCTCGACGGCCAACTCTGATTCGGGTGACTCACAGCAGGGATACCAGGGCACCCAAGACACCAGCGACGGCCAATCCTGGACGCCACCCACCGCCCCATCAGCCAACTACACCAGCCCCGATTCGACCAACACCGACCCGACGAACACTAACTCGGCGGGCACTAACTCGGCGGGCACCAACTCGGCGAGCGAGGACTCGGCATCCCGCACCAGCGACACCGACCCATCCGAAAACACCACAGAACCAACCGAATCCACCGAACCACCCAGCAGCCCGCAGCTCCTCAGCTTCTCCGCCCCCAGCATCCCCGATCCCACCGAAACCTCGAATACACCCCAAACCTTCAGCAACGCAACATTTTTCGCAACCACCACAGCAACCCCACAAGGCACCACCACCAACACCGCACCACTGGCCACCCTGCTGACGTTCCTCGGCATCCCCCCCACCGGCGGACCCACCACCACAACCACGCTCACCAGCCCCGCCCCCTGGACCCTGCTCTGGTGGATCCAACGCACCCAATCCCTGGTGAACAACCAAACCCCCAACGCCGCACCCACATTGGCACCCACCACCGACGGCTACACCATCAGCCTGAACGCCACCGACGCCGACGGCGACCCGCTGACCACCACCGTCACCACCCAGGCAACCCACGGCACCGCCACCGTCAACACCGACGGCACCATCAGCTACGTCGCCAACCCCGGCAGCACCGCCGCCGACCAATTCGCGGTCACCATCTCCGACAACGGGCCCCACGTCCACGGCCTTGCCAGCCTGCTGGGTCTACTCACCGGACAAAACCCCCACAACCGCACCGTCACAATCAACGTCCCCGAAAACACCACGGTGCCAACCAATCAGCCCCCGGTCATCGATCCCACACACACCCTGGCGGTCGGTACAGCTGACACGGTCACCGGCGCAGTCATCGTCACCGGGCTCTCGAACATCGTGACCGACCCCGACGGCGACCCCGTCACCTTCACCAGCCTCGACACCAGCATCGACTTCGACACCACCAACCCCGACACCTTCACCTGGACCCCCACCCCCCAAACCCGCCACAACGCAGCCACACCCGGCGCACCCCAAACCACCACCATCATCATCACCGCCGACGACGCCAACAACGGCACCGTCGACATCACCGTCGT
>NZ_CALLZT010000146.1:0-51428 GCF_937858515.1 uncultured Gordonia sp.
CGCAGGTCGACGGGTGGGGCGAGCGGGTCCGGTCCGCCGGTGTACCGCTGGTAGCGGGCGCGGTGGAATGAACGACGCGGAGGTGCCGGTTTGTCAGCCATGGTCGCTCCTTGAGGTGGTGACGTCAGGCGCGGAATGTCGCCGGACCCAACGCGTCCTTCGCTCCTTCGTCGCATCGGCCTCAGGGATCAAGATGCCCGCCCGCACAACCCTCGCATCGGCCTCACGGATCACGACATGCGGCCGCGCTGCGTTCGCCCCGACCCCGAGGGTCGGGCCGTGTGGTCGGTCGTTCGTCACCGCGGCTGTCACGTGATCAGCCGTAGACGGTTTGGCCGGACTCGTCGGCTTCTTTGTCTATTCGACGGGTCAGGTAGAGGCCTTCGAGGGCCAGTTCGATGGCGTTGGCTCGTTTGCCTTCGGTGTCGGCGTCCAGGCGGGTGGCGATCTCATCGAGGACCGGGACGTCGGGGATGGAGGCCAGGAAAGCTGCGGCGGTGACGCGGTCGCCGGTGACGACGGGGTCGCCCTCCTCCAGTGCGGTCACCAGCGAGGCCAGGTCGACGCCGCCGAGGTGGGCGCGCACCGCGTCGGCCTTCGATTTGCGCATCAGGTGGTCGAGGATCTCCAGTTCGCGGCCCTCTTCACCGGATTCGAATTCGATCTTGCCGCGCAGCACCTCCACCACCGACTCGAGGTCGACGATGCGGGCGACGGCTGTTTCCTCCCCGGTAACCGTGGCCCGGTGCAAGGCCGCGGCGGCGACGGTTTCGGCGGCGGCGATGGAGAAGCGTGCCGAGACACCGGAACGCCGGTCGATGGACGGATTGTCTCGGGCGTACCGGGTGAACCGGGCGATTGTCTCCAGGATCACCGCGGGGACGGTCGCGGTGAGGTCGGCCTCCTGCTCGATGACGGCGACCTCGTCGTCGAGTTCGAGCGGGTAGTGGGTGCGGATCTCGGCGCCGAACCGGTCCTTGAGCGGGGTGATGATGCGGCCGCGGTTGGTGTAGTCCTCGGGGTTGGCGCTGGCCATGACCAGGACGTCCAGCGGCAGCCGCAGCGAGTAGCCGCGCACCTGGATGTCGCGTTCCTCCATCACATTCAGCATCGACACCTGGATACGTTCGGCCAGGTCGGGCAGTTCGTTGATGGCGATGATGCCGCGGTGAGCGCGTGGGATGAGGCCGAAGTGGATGGTTTCGGGATCGCCGAGGCTGCGGCCCTCGGCCACCTTCATCGGATCGATGTCGCCGACGAGGTCGGCCACCGAGGTGTCGGGGGTGGCCAGCTTCTCGCTGTACCGCTCGCTGCGGTGGCGCCATCCGATGGGCAGGTCGTCGAGCAGGTCGGCGGCCCGGCGGATCGAGGCCGGGGTGATCGGTTCGTACGGGTGCTCACCCAGTTCCGAACCGGCGATGACGGGCGTCCATTCGTCGAGAAGCCCGGAGAGGGTGCGCAGCACACGCGTCTTGCCCTGACCACGCTCACCGAGCATCACCACGTCGTGACCGGCGATGAGGGCCCGTTCGAGCTGCGGAATCACAGTGGATTCGAAACCGACGATGCCCGGCCACGGGTCACGACCCTCCCGGAGCGCGGTCAGCAGGTTGTTGCGGATCTCGTCGCGGACGGTCCGCTGCACATGCCCACTGGCCCGCAGTTCACCCACGGTTCGGGGCGACGGGTGTCGGGTTTCGGTGGGTTGCGAGGTCGTTGCGGTGAAGGTCTCCTCTGGCACCCCACCCACGCTACTCTGCACGCCTGACAGGTGTGGATGAGCGCACCGTGGGCCCGTGGGCCGGGTTGGGAGCCTGGTCTCACCGGACCCTTCGAGACGCTGTCGGCTCGCAAGCTCGCCCGACAGCCCTCAGGGATCAAGATGTGTGGTCGCGGCCGCGACACGACACGACGCGGATCAAGATGTCTAGTCGCAGCCACGGCACGACAGCGTGACCCCCGAGACCCGACACCTACCAGCAATCGAGCGGCTGTGACACGACATCTTGATCCCTGAGGCCGAAGCGACGTAGGAGCGAGGGTCTCGAAGGGTCCGGCGACCTTTCGACGCATGATCGGTCCACCTCGAACGGCTGTTACGTCCCGGGATCACGGCCGATGAAACCCATCAGCTTCTCGACGGGGCCGGCGTCGGCGGGGACCGCCACCGCCCGGCCGTACTGGCCCGATGCCCGGAGCATGTCTTCGATACCGAGCATCCCGGACAGAAGCTGCTCGGCGAACGCGGGGTCGAGGTCGGCGGTGTGACCGGATGCGGCCGCGAGATCCCAGGTGTGCATGAAGACGTCGGCCGTGTAGAAGCGGTCGATGGCATCGGCCAGCCGATGACTGCCCGCCATCGGGTGGGTGAACTCTGATTCGGCGTCCGGTCCGTCCAGAAGTTGTTGAATAGCTTCGCTTCTCGACGCCCAGGCCGCCACGGGATCGTCGTCGACCGATCCGGCCGACGGTAGTTCGATGCCACCGCCGGCGAGGAAGCCTGGGAACCAGTCGATGAGGTGACGCACTACATCCAGGGCGGTCCACCCGTCGACCGGCGCCGGAGCTGACCAATCAGGTGTTGCGGCAATCTCTTTCGCAAACTCGACGGCAACCGCCCGGTGCCGGTCAGCGGGTGACAGTGCGGTCAGATCGGTCACAGTTCGCCCGATTCGAGGAGACGGTCGATGGCGGCGTAGCCGTCGTTCACGCCCGTCTCCATTCCCGATGCCAGCCAGCCGTCACGGGATTCGAAACTGTCGCACAGAGATTGGGCATGTAGACGGGTGGTTCCGTCACCGAGGTCCTCGAACCACAGGGTTTCCAGCGCCACATCGTCGGGCATCTCCTCCCAGGTGAAGGTCTGCACGATCTTGTCCTCGGAGACGGAATGGAAGCAGCCACGGAAGCGGTACTCGCCGTTGTCGTCTCGCGAGACGTACCGCCAGCTTCCGCCGTTGCGCACGTCCCAGTCGATGATCGTCGACGAGATGGAGTCCGGACCGACCCAGCGGACGAACAGTTCGGGATCGGTGTGCGCCTTCAGCAATTGCGCCGGTGTGCCGCGGAAGTCGCGGGTGATACGGATAACCGGGACCTTCGGGTCCGCTTCGATAGCTGCTTGCGGATAGCGGGTGGAGGTGGTCATGAGAATGCCCTTCTGGTGCCGCGACGACGATCAGCCCGCGTCGCGTTCGGTGGTGGTGTCCGCGTCGTCGTCGACGCCGTTCATCTCGTCGAGCAGGGCATCGAGGCGCACGAATCGCTCCTCCGCCTGCCTGCGATACCGCTCGATCCACTTGGTCATGAGGTCGAATACCTCCGCTTCCAAGTGAACCGGCCGCCGCTGCGCCTCCCGGGTCCGCGAGACCAGTCCCGCGTCCTCGAGCACCTTCAGATGTTTGGAAACGGCTTGCAGACTGACGTCGTACGGCTCCGCGATCTCGCCGACCGTCGCATCGGAGACCGTCAGCCGGGCGACGATGTCGCGCCGGGTGGGGTCAGCGAGTGCGGCGAACACCTTCGAGAGCTGGTCCGCCATCACTCCGTTTCCCTTTGCCAACCTTCCTCAACCCTTCGGTTGAATAAGAGTCAACACCCCATGCCCATCATTGTCAACCACCTGGTTGAGGAACAACCCGGAACGCTCTTCCCACGCCTGGCGAGACGCTGCTAAGCAATAGTTTGCTACTCGATCTAAAAGGTTGTTGCTACAGGAGGGAACAAATCTTCGACACTGAGTATTCGCAAGGTGGCCCCTATCCGACTCCTTCCCACCAAGGCCCGGCCCGACGCGCCACACGGGCTGCCCACTCAAATCTGAACAGCCGCCGTCCGATCGTGATAGAACTTCACGGTATGGCAGTCGTGGTAGGTGTTCACGGGATAGGTCAGCAGCGCTCCGGCGAGAACCAACTACGCGCTGCGTGGTTACCGCCATTGCGCGACGGGCTGATCGCTGCGGGGCACCGGTCGAAGTCTGAACGCTTTGCCGATGACGATCTGTCGGTCAGCTTCTTCGGTCGACTGTTCCTTCCTGCGGGCGCGCTGGGCGATATGCCGCCCTACACCCCCTACGACCTGGCATCCGATCTTGAGATCGAGTTGCTGACCGACCTGTACAACGGCGCCTTGGAGCAGGAGCCCACCCTGGGACCACCGGCAGGGGCATTGGGGCCGGCGCGCGTCGCTGTGCAGATGATGGTCGAGCGACTGCTGCGCTCACAGACGTTCGCCGGCCTGGTCCCGGAACGCGCGTTCATCGGCAACCTCAAACAGGTAGTTCTTTTCATCAACAACAGCACGGTCAAAAACGAGGTACTCACCCGAGTACACGATCGCGTCACTGACGACACTCGTGTCTTGATCGGACATTCGCTGGGATCGGTCGTCGCCTACGAATATCTGTGTAAATACCAACCGAAGAATATCGAGCTACTGATCACATTCGGTTCACCGTTGGGGATCCGCAACGTGATTTTCGACCGTCTGACGCCACCTCCCGGCTCCGGCGGCGGCATTTGGCCGGGCGAAGTGACCCGGTGGGTCAACATCGCCGACCCCAACGACGTAGTCGCGCTACGAAAAGACCTCAGTCCGCTGTTTCCGCCGCCCGAGGGGCGCCGGCCGATCGAAGACCGTCTCGTCGATATCGGAGGACTCCTCCACCACGGCATCGATGGGTACCTCAACACTGAAGCATCGGGCGCAGCACTCGCGAACGTCCTATGACCATCACCGACACCGACGGGAAACAACTGCGCAGAATACTGGTCATCGTCGGCTATGACACGCAATCAGGGTGTAGGGCCTAGAGAACTGTGCCCGTCAGGATCGGCAAACACGGACGTTATCCGCACCGTCGGAGTCTGCGGTAGGCGACCCGGAACCACAACCGATCAGCGCTACGGGCCGACGGGGATGTCGCCTCGGAGGGTGATGCGGTGCATGAGGCGGCGGGCGTCGCCGTAGTCGCGGTTGGCGTAGTGGGCGGTGTTGCGGTTGTCCCAGAGGACCAGGTCGCCCAGGCGCCAGCGGTGGCGGACGATGTGTTCGGGTTTGGTGAGGTGGGCGTAGAGGAGGTCGAGGATGCCGCGGCTTTCGGCGTCGGAGACGCCGTCGATGTGGGAGGTGAAGCCGGGGTTGATGAAGAGGGATTTGCGGCCGGTTTCCGGGTGGACTCGCACCACGGGGTGGCGGACGGGGGTCAGCTCGGTGACTTCCTTTCCGTCCCAGACATTTCCGCGTCCCTCTCGGCGCTGTTTGAGGTAGTAGCCGAATTCGCGGTTGCCGTCGTGGACGGCGGTCAGGCCGTCGATCAGGCGGCGCATCGGTTCCGACAGTGATTCGTAGGCGAGTTCGGCGTCGGCCCAGTTGGTGTCGCCGCCGTTGCGCGGCAACACAACCGGACGCAGGATCGAGCCAAGTGGGGGGCGTTGCATGAAGGTGACGTCGGTGTGCCAGACGTCGGCGAAACCGTTGTCGGCGCTGTCGAGGGAGTACACCTCGGCGGGGACGTCGCCGCTGTTCCAGACGGGGTGGCCGAAGGTGAGTTCGCCGAGTCTACGGCCGAATTCGATGTGGGCGGCGTCGTCGAGCTGCTGGTCACGGAAGACGATGACCTTGTAGTTGACCAGCGCCGCACGTATCGCGCGCACCTGGTCGTCGGAGGCCGACGCGACGTCGACACCGCGGATCTCGGCGCCGAAACGCGGGCCGAACTCGTCGATGTCGAACTCGACGCCGGAGAACACGGCCGCCCGGCCGGTCGGGGTGGTTACGGCTGTCGGTGTCACTGCGGTCATCGGACTCCTCTGTCCTACAAAGGCCGCCGGCCCCGCACAGGGCGGGACCGGCAGCGTGAATGGTGTTATTCGGCAGCACCTTTGATGGCCTCGTGCACCTGGGTGCGCAAAACCGTGTACTCGGGTGAGTCACGCAGTTCCTCGGCGCTCAGGCCGGTCCGCGGGATCGGCGAGGAGATGTCGAGGGCGATGCGGCCCGGCCGTTTGGTGAGCACCACGATCCGGGTGCCCAGGAAGGCGGCCTCTTCGGCGCTGTGGGTGACGAACACATTGGTGCGTCCCAATTCCACACTGACCGTTCGCAGATCGTTCTGCAGACGTTCGCGGGTCAACGCGTCGAGAGCGGCGAACGGTTCGTCGAGAAGCAGCAGGGAGGTTTCCGCCGCCAGCGCCCGGGCGATCGCCACCCGCTGCTGCTGGCCGCCCGAGATCTCCCAGATGCGGCGCTTGTCGACGTCGACGAGACCGACCCGTTCGAGCAGTTCCCTGCGGCGGGCGGGCCGCTGATCCTTCGGCACCCCAGCATATTTGAGCGCGAGGTCGACATTGCCGCCGACGGTGCGCCACGGAAACAGCCGCGGCTGCTGGAACACCACTCCCGCGGTGGTCCCGGGAATCGCTGTGCCACCGGAGATCTCGACATCGCCCTCGGCGGGTTGCTCGAACCCGGCGATGAGCCGCAGGAGTGTCGACTTGCCGCAGCCGGACGCACCGACAAGGACCAGGAACTCGCCCGGCTCCACTTCGAGGTCGACGGGGCCGACGGCGGTCACCTTGTCGGCGCCGTTGCCGTAGATCTGCGAAACCCCGCGCAGGCTGATCGATCCTGGGCGCCCGCCGGCGAACGGAGCAGGAGCGGCAGTCGGGACAGACGCCCGAGTGGGCGTCTCCTTCGTCTTACTGCTTGAGGACATCTGGCAATCCTCTCGTATAGATGGCCTTCTGGAAGACGTCCAGGGCCGGGGCGGATGGGATCTGCTGCTGGTCGGCCAAGAATTGCGCGGCGCTCTGCAGGTTCTGGGCCACGTTGCCCGGTGCGTTCTCGGTGCCCAGCCAAGTGGGTGAGGTCAACTCGGCCAGCGTCAGGTAGGTACCCTGCTTGAGCTGGTTGGCGGCATCTTCGGGGGTCGTACCCAGTTGCGCGGCAACGGCTTCGGCGGCCGCCTTGGGATCGGACTTGATCAGTTCGAGGGCACGTGCCTGTACCTTGCGCCAGGCGTCGACGGCATCCGGATTCTTCTCGGCGAACGCCGACGACACCACCCCGAGGTCGAGGGTTGGTTTGCCGGCGGTGGCCAGCTCCCGGCTCGCGATCAGGGTCTTGCCGTCTTTACGCAATTCGTCGAGCGTCGGCAGCCAGGTGTAGACGGCGTCGATGTCGCCTCGCTGCCACGCGGCCAGCGATGCCTGCGGCTGCAGGTCGATCAGGTTGACGTCCTTGACGGTCAGCCCGGCCTGCGCGAGTGCGGCGAGCAGGCTGTAGTGGGCTGTCGAGGCGAACGCGGTGGCCACCCGCTTGCCGCGCAGGTCCGCGACCGTGTTGATCCCGGTTCCGTTGCGCGCCACCAGGGCTTCGTTGTCGCCGGCGACGTCGAGGACGAAGGCCACCTGATACGGGATGTTCAGCGGCGCCGACAATCCGCGCGCCACCGGGCTTGAGCCGATCGCCGCGAAATCGACCTCCTTGGCGACGAACGCGGTGTTGATGTCGGCACCGGAATCGAACTTGGTCCACTTGATGTTGAAATCGGGCAGTGCCTCTTCGAGCCACTTGTTGTTCTTGACGATCAGGTCGCCGCTCGGGAACGACTGGTACGCAAGGCGGATCGTCGGTTTGGACTTGTCCTCGCCGGACCGGTCGACCGAGCAACCCGCGAGTGCGAGTGCGGCCACCAGCACGGCGGACAGGATCGCGACGAGCCGCCGGAAGTTATTGATGATCACTGGATTTCAGGCCTTTCCACGCCATGGCACCGCACGGTGCTCGATTGCTCGCAAAACCCCGTCGATGATCAGACCGGACAGACCGATCAGCACGATGCCGACCAGGACGACGGGGGTGTTGTTGTAATTACTGGCGTCCTTGACCACACCACCGATTCCGGGGATGCCGTTGAACAGTTCGGCGGCCACCACCGACGAGTACGCCATGCCGACGGCCAACCGGATACCGGTGAACGTCTCGGGCAGCGCGGCGGGCACCACGACATCGCGGATCACCTCGGTGCGGGAGGCGCCGAGCGCCCGGGCCGCCTCGATGAGCGCCACCGGCGCGGCACTGACGGCCGCGGTGGTGGCCACCGCCGCCGGCGGCAGCGCGGCCAGTGCCAACAGCGTGACCTTGGGCGACTCGTCGATGCCCAGCCAGATCACCAGCAGGAAGAAGTAGGCCAGCGGCGGCAGCGCCCGCAGGAACGTCAGCCACGGCTCCAGCAAGCGGCGCAGCCAGGTGACCGAACCCATCGCCAGACCCAGCAGCACACCGGCGACCACACCGATCACCACGCCCGCCAGTACCCTGCGCAACGTCATGTACAGGTGTTCCCACCAGAAGTAGTCGGCGTACCCGCGCACCCCGTCGTGCGTGGTCGACAAGTCGATGAAGGCGTCCCAGACCGTGCCGATCTTGGGTACGAAGGTTTCGCTCCAGATGCCGCTGATGGCGACGAGCTGGTACACGATCAGGAACACCACCACCGACAGCAGCGGCAGTCCCCATTGGGATCCCAGGGTCCGCAGACGCGAGGACGCGTCGGCCCGGCCCGGTGCGGGCGGTGCCGCGGCGTCGAGCAGCGGTTCAGAAGTCAGACTCACCCGAGAAGATGTAGTCCGATGGAAGGACGAGGGACAGAGTTAACTTCGCGGTGAAGTAATGTCCGCGCCGCCGGGCGATGTCAGTCACACTGCGATGGGTGCACCACACCCGACGCGGTGCGGCCGGGTCCCGACGAACCCGGCCGCAACCGCAGACCTCAGCGGACAGCGAGCCAGACGGCCAGGAGCAGGCCGCCGATGCCGATGGTGATGCGCAGCGGGCGTTCGGGCAGCCGCTTGACCACGGGCGGGCCGCACCAGCCGCCGGCGAAACAGCCGATGCCCATCGCCAGTGCCGCCCACCAGTCGACCGGGCCCCAGATCATGAAGGCCACGGCGGCAACTGTATTGGAGATGCCGAGGAACAGTGACTTGGAAAGTGCTGCCTTCCACAGTGGTTCACTGGTGACGATCAGCATCAGCGCCAGCACCATGATTCCGGCACCGGCGCCGAAGTAGCCTCCGTACACCGAGATGGCCAGCATCCCGAGGAAGAACAGCCACGGCCGATCCTCGTGCGTGGCGATCCTGCGCAACGCGGGCTGACATAGCAGCGCCAGGGCGGCGATCGCCACCAGGAACGGGACGATGATCTCGAACGAGTCCTCGGAGCCGAGCAGCAGCGCCGCGGCGCCGATGACACCGCCGATCAGTGATGCGGCGATGCCCGACCAGGTGCGGCGCCGCTCACCGTCGAACAGCGCCTTTCCCGCCTTGGAGGTGCTGCCGATACCGACCGCCACCACCGACACCGTGTTGGTGACGTTCGCCGCCACCGGACTCAGGCCCACGGCCAGTAGCGCCGGATAGCTCACCACCGACGCCAGACCCGTCACAAAACCGATCAGCCCGGCCCCGAAACCCGCGGCGAGCAGGAAGATGAATTCGGTGACCGGGTTCATAGGAGGTGGCCGCGTTGAGAGCGGAGGGTCACCGGACCCAACGCGTCGCGGTCGGCTCGCAAGCTCGCAGACCGCTCCTCAGGGATCAAGATGACGGGAAAGCCCTCACCCACCACGAGAGCGCAAGGACCCTCAGCGATCAAGATGGCGGGAGGATTCTTGATCCCCGAGGCCGATGCGAGGAACGAGCGAGGGTCACGAGGGGTCCGGTGACCCGAGGCACCCGACCGGGGCACGGCCGGACGATCAGTGGGCGAAATGGCGGGCGCCCGTGAGGTAGAGGGTGACTCCGGCCTCTGCGGCAGCTGCGATCACCTCGGTGTCACGGATCGAACCACCGGGCTGTACAACGGCTTTGACGCCGCCGTTGATCAATACCTGCAGGCCGTCGGGGAACGGGAAGAATGCGTCGGAGGCGGCGACGCTGCCCTGGGCGCGCTCCCCCGCCCGGTTGACGGCCAGATGCGCCGAATCGACCCGGTTGACCTGGCCCATGCCCACGCCCACCGACGCGCCGCCCGATGCCAGCAGGATGGCATTGGACTTGACGGCTCGGCATGCGCGCCAGGCGAATTCGAGGTCGGCGAGGGTGTCGGCGTCGGCCGGGTCACCGGCGGCGAGGGTCCAGTTTGCCGGGTCGTCGCCCTCGGCGTCGATCACGTCGCGTTGCTGGATCAGCAGGCCGCCGGACACCGGACGGGTCTCCACCCCACCCGGCGTAGGCGGCACCGCCCGCAGCACGCGGATGTTCTTCTTGCGGGTGAGCACCGACAGCGCGCCGTCGGCGAAACCGGGAGCGATAAGCACCTCGGTGAAGATCTCGGCGACCTGTTCGGCCATCTCGACGGTGATCTCGCGGTTGGCCGCGATCACGCCGCCGTACGCGCTGACCGGATCGCACGCGTGTGCCTTGCGGTGCGCCTCGCCGATGTCGGCACCGACGGCGATGCCACAGGGGTTGGCGTGCTTGATGATCGCCACCGCGGGACCGTCGAAGTCGTGGGCGCTGCGCCAGGCGGCGTCGGCATCGGTGTAGTTGTTGAAACTCATCTGCTTGCCGTGCAGTTGCTCGGCGGTGGCCAGACCCGACGGCGCGTGCACCGACTGGTAGAGCGCGGCGGCCTGGTGCGGGTTCTCGCCGTACCGCAGCACGTCCTTGCGTTCCCAGCTCGCTCCGGCCCATTCGGGGAACACGCTGCCGTCCTCCGACGGCGCCACGACGCTCGACATCCACGACGCGACGGCCACATCGTAGTCGGCCGTGTGACGGAAAGCCTTGGCCGCCAGCTGCTTACGCTGTGCGAGGGTGAAGCCGCCGGCGCCGAGGGCCGCGGTCACGTCGTCGTAGTCACCGGGGTTGACCACCACAGCCACCGACGGATGGTTCTTGGCCGCACCGCGCACCATCGACGGTCCGCCGATGTCGATCTGCTCGACGCACTCGTCCGGCGAGGCACCGGAAGCCACCGTCTGGGTGAACGGGTACAGGTTGACCACGACTAGTTCGAAGGCCTCGACACCGAGCTCGGCGAGCTGGCTCAGGTGATCGTCCTTGCGGGTGTCGGCGAGGATGCCGGCGTGCACCTTGGGATGGAGCGTCTTGACCCGTCCCTCAAGGCATTCGGGGAATCCGGTGAGGGTGGACACCTCGATGACCGGGACGCCGGTGTCGGCGATGGTCTTGGCGGTGGAGCCGGTGGAGACGATCTCCACCCCCGCCGCGTGCAGGGCTGCGGCGAGTTCGGGCAGCCCGCTCTTGTCGTAGACACTCACGAGCGCCCGGCGGATGGGTCGGCGGCCGTCGGCTGAGAGAGGAGCGTTCACGGGATGCGGGCCTTTCGTCCTTCGATGACAACACCTTTGGCGACCAGGGCGGTCACCATGTCTGCGAGCAGTTCGCGCTCGATGATCTTGATCCGTTCGTGCAGGGTGTCGGCGGTGTCGTCGTCGGCGATCTGGACGGCCCGCTGAGCCAGGATCGGTCCGGTGTCGACGCCGTCGTCGACGAGGTGAACCGTTGTCCCGGTGACCTTCACGCCGTGCGCGAGGGCGTCGGCCACCCCGTGTGCGCCGGGAAACGACGGCAGCAGCGCGGGATGCGAATTGACGATGTGGCCGCCGAAACGGGCCAGGAACTGTGGTCCGAGGATCTTCATGAAACCGGCGGTCACCACCCAGTCGGGTTCGGCCTGCTCGGTCCGGTCGCGCAACGCGTCGTCCCAGACACCGCGATCGGGGTGGTCGGTGACGCGGCAGGTGAATGACGCGATGCCGGCCTCGCGCGCGATCTCGACGGCAGCACAATCCCTGTCGACTCCGACAGCCACCACCTCGAACACCGACCCGGGCCTGCGTGAACGCTCGATCAGCGCGGCGAGCAACGACCCCGCACCGGAGGCGAGCACCACGACCCGAGCAGACCGACCGGTGATAGGCGCAACCTGCGACGACACCGCCGGCGACGACGGCACCGCCGACGATCCTGTTGGGGCTGCACTCACCCGTGCCAGCCTAGTGGTGACCCGAATGCGGCCTGCCGCCAGGTCGCCGGGCGCGCACCGGCCCAACGCTCACATCCGGCGTTCACATCCGATCGAGGAGCTTGCGGCTGATGGCGTGCTCGGTGTCGTACTCGTCGAGGTCCATCTCACCGAGCTTGAATGCCGCCCCGTCGTATGCGGACGCATCGTCGACGTCCCGGTTCTCGGGCGACTCGGCAGCAGGCCCGCCGTCACCGGGCTCGTCCTCGGATTCTTCGTCACCAGACTCTTTGTCGCCGGATTCTTCGTCGCCGGATTCGGCGTCATCCTGGTCGACGCGGGGATCGGGGTCCCCTACCTCGTCTTGCTCGTACCAGTCCTGCTCGTCCCAATCCCGATCGTCCCAGTCCGACTCCGGCTGGTCGCTATCCGGCCTCGACGCGGTCTTTCCGGTACCGCGGACGGCGGCCCGAGCCGCACGGACCGACGGCAGCATGGCGTTGACGATTACGACGAGCCCGCCCACGAGGACGATCCACCCCAGGGTGTACGTACCGGTGATCACGGGGGTGACACCGACCTCCCCGAGTTCACCGACCCGGCCACCGGCCAGTTCGGCGAGGACTGTCATCAGCGCGGCGGCGACCGCACCGGCGACACAGACCGCGCGGAAGTGGGCGAGCGGATCGGCCGACCGGCACCGGACGGCGACGAACAACGCAATCACCGCGGGCACCGCGAAGCCGACCGCACCGATGGTGCCCAGACCGTCGGCGGGCAGCGCGGCCAGCGCGGGCAGTGGTGGCACATCGCCGCCGGTGACCGTCATCAGGTCGACGGAAGCGGTTCCGACCTGCGCATTCGCGCCCACCAGGACCGCGGCCGCGCCGATGACGAGGTTGGGAAGATACAGCACGGACAGCGTGCCCAGGCCGAGGTAGCCGTCGAAGTCGTAACCGCCGGCGAACAGGGCCCCCAGCTGATCCCAGTTGAGGATCAACCGCACCGTCACGACGACTCCGCCGGCCGCGAGCAGCGCGAACAGCGCCACCACGCCGAAACGCAGCCCCGTCCGGTCCGCGGCGCTGACCGCGACATGCCGGCGCAGCGGTTCGCGGGAGGTCGTGCCCACGCCGACCCCGGCGCCCACGGCGTGCACCAGCAGCGTGTACGCGAATGCCGACAGTGCGTCGGGGCTCTGGATCTGCGAGGTGCTCGCCCCGTCCATGACCACGGCCACGGCCATCGCGGTGAACACCAGCGGCCCGCCGACGGCCGCGGCGGCGATGGCTCCGAGTTCGCGCACCTCGCGGTCGCGGCCCGCCGACCTGACCACTGCCGCGGTGCCTGCGACGACGAGCAACGTCGGCAGCATCGGCAGCGCGCCGATCGTGACTCCGGACAATGAGATCGGCACCTGATGCACGGCCAGCCAGGCAGCACCCAGGGTGCCGGTGAGCCCGCCGATGTCCGATCCCGCAAGCAGGAGCGTCGCGACGATGAGGACCAGCAGCACGACGAGCGTGATCAGTGGCAGGCCGAATGCGACGATGAGCAGTTCACGGGGCGACCCGTCGGCCGCGAGACGCCGCGCGCGATTGTCGCGTCGGGTCTGCCTCAGGCGCGATGCGAGGTTGTCGGTCCGGGTTGCCGTTCGAGTTGCCATCGCCTTCGAGACTGGCACGTCCCGCTGGCAACATCCGCCCGACGCGCCGCACCAATCCCAAAAATCACACTGTCACCACACGCCCCGACTGCGTCTTGCGCAACACGACCACATAGCAGCAGCGAGGGCCGCCCGGAAGGCGAACCCTCGCTGCTTTTGGCCTGTGGCTACCGCGGTTGTGGCTACCGCGGTCGACTACACCGTCAGAGACGGCACGTCAGACGCCGTACCCCGGGCCGGAGGAGAAGTTGCTCTGCTGCCCCCCACCGGGCTGCCCCCCACCCGGCTGACCACCACCGGACCGGCCCGGATTGTTGAACACCGTGGTCGTACTGTCCGAACCCGGTGTGCTGCCGGTTCCCGGCGTGTTGGGGTAACCACCGTAGGACGGACCACTCGACGGTGCTGCCGGATCGGCCGGCGATTTGCCCCCGCCCGGCGCGCCCTGCCCGTACGACGGGCTGTACTGGGTGGCGCCGTAGGTGCCGTAGCTGCCGTAAGACTGCGGATCCGACGACGACGGGGCGGGCGCCGACGGAGCTGCGTACCCCGAAGAATCGCCGGGTGCCGCGGGCGTGCCGGGGACATTCGGAACTCCGGGCGCGGACGAAACGCCGGGCGCAGCGGTTGCGGTATCGGCGGTCTTGACCAGACCGGAGTCGACGAGCAGCCACAGCACGGCCGCGATCGACATCAGGACGCCCACGACCAGCAGAATGATCGCGCCGGCGCCGGTGTCGGGGGCGTAATCGCCCTTCGAGATCATCGCGAACAAAGCGACGACGGTTCCCCCGAGGGTCAGCGCGGTGACGACTGCGACCGGTGGCGTCTTGTCACCGGGCAGGAAGAACGTCAGCGCAAGCAGGCCGGCAACGACGATCGCCAGATACGGGGCCGCGAACTGCGAGGCCGCACCGAATACCGGAATCGACGCACTGCCTTCGCGTACTCCCGGCAAGAAACCACAGAACAGGGTGAGGACGCCGAGGCCGCCGACGACGGCGGCGAGAATCAACCGCACGTTGGCGGGCAGACCGGCGCTCGGCCTGGGCTGCACCGGAGCCTGTGCCCCGTAGTCATAGCGGCCGGGCGGCTGCTGGCCGTAGGACGGCTGCCCCCCGTACGCGGGCTGACCGTAGGACTGCGGAGGCTGCTGTCCCCCGCCATGGATACTCCCGCCATGAACACCCGGGCTCTGCTGGCCCGCCGCCTGCTGTCCCCCGGTCGGTTGCCCTCCCGCCGGTTGCCCGTAACCCGGATACTGCTGCCCGTACGGTTGACCGGAGGCACCGGGCTGCTGCCCGTAGCCACCACCTGGTTGATACGACATGGTCTCTGATCTCCTGCTCGGTTGTGGTCGCCCCCCGCGGTGAGCGCAATGGACCTCGTTCCACGGTAGTACACCCGACACGGAGAACGGCAGCCTGCGTTCACCAGCTGTGGTCGTGCCCGAGCCGCGTGTAGAAGTCGATGAGCGAGTAGTCGTCAACCGACCGCGGGTCGAGATTGACCTCGCTGCGACCGGCCAGAATCGCCGTCACCGGCACCTCGAGCTTCTTTCCCGTCCGCGTGTGCGGAATCCCGGGAACCTCGATGACCTCGTCGGGAACGTGCCGGGGCGACAGCCTGGTGCGAATCCGAGCCGCGATACGCGCCCGCAGATCGTCGTCGACCCGCGCGCCGTCGGCGAGGGTGACGAACAGCGGCATCCAGTACTTGCCGTCGGGACCGTCGACGCCTAGGACGAAAGCCTCGGTGACCTCGTCGAATCCCTCGACCACCTCGTAGATGTCGGCCGATCCCATCCGGATACCGTGCCGGTTGAGGGTGGCGTCGCTGCGGCCGTGGATGACCAGTGATCCGCGGCCGGTGACGGTGACCCAGTCCCCGTGCCGCCACACCACCTCTTCTGCCGCACCCTCCCACTCATGATCGAAATAGGCTGATCGATAACGTTTTCCATCGGGATCATCCCAGAAGTACACCGGCATCGACGGCATGGGCGCGGTGATCACCATCTCCCCCACCTCACCGATCAGCGGAGTGCGGTCCGGGGCCCAACTGTCCAGTGCCACACCCAGATAGCGCACCGACAGCTCACCGGCCACCACCGGAACCCCGGCGCTGCCGCCGGCGAACGCCGAGACCACGTCGGTGCCGCCGCTGATCGACGAGATCGGCAGTCCGGCAGACACATTGGCATCGACCCAGTCGAACAGATCGGCCGCCAGGGTGGATCCGGTGCTGCCGAGCGTGCGTAGTCCGGACAGGTCGTGATCGCGTCCGGGCACCAGGCCGGCCTTCTGCGAGGCCCGCAACTGCGCGGGGCTGGTACCGAAATAGGTGACGTGTTCGGACTCGACCAGCTGCCACAGCCGGTCGGCATCCGGGTAGAGCGGCGAGCCACTGTAGGTGACGATTGTCGCACCGGTGAGCAGACCTGCGACCTGGAAATTCCACATCATCCAGCTCAGCGCCGTATGCCAGAAGAAGACGTCACCGTCGCCCAGATCGCAATGCAGTCCCGCGGCTTTCAGGTGTTCGAGCACCACTCCGCCGTGACCGTGCACGATCCCTTTCGGTTTGCCGGTGGTGCCGGAGCTGAACAGCACCCACAGCGGATGATCGAATGCGACGGGCCGGGGGGTGACCTGCCTGTCGCCGCGCACCGCGTCCGAATAGCTGCGCACCCCGGCCGGTGCGGGTGGTCCGCCGACGGGCGTGACGACGATGTGCGCGGCGAGTCCGGGCAGCAGACCGGCGAGTTCGGCGCTGTCGGCGTTCTTGTCGACGGGTTTGCCGTTGAACCGGTAGCCGGTCGAGGTGAACAGCGCCTTGGGCCGGAGCTGTCCCAGCCGGGCGGCCGCACCCTCGGCGGCGTAGTCCTGACCGCAACCCGACCAGATGGCGCCCAGCGTGGCCGTCGCGAGGAAGGCCACCACCGTCTCCGGGATGTCGGGCAAGTATGCCGCGACCACGTCGCCCTCACCGACCCCGCAGTCTTCGAGGGTGCCCGCGAGCCGGGACACCTGATCGGCGAGTTGCGACCAGGACAGTTCGCGGCGCTCGCCGTCCTCGGTGACACCGATGATCGCCGCACCCGGCCGATCGGCATGCGCCAGAACCTGATCCACGTAGTTGAGCCGCATCGCGGGAAACCAGCGGGCCCCCGGCATTGACGCATCGGCCAGGACGTCGGAATTGTCGGGGCCCAACGGTTTTCCGTCGGCGTCGGCGGCTCGGTCGGAGAGTCCGTAGAAGTCCCAGACGCCGCGCCAGAACGCGGCCGGTTGCTCGACCGACCAGCACCACAGCTCGTCGTAGCCCTTACCCGCCAGGCCCACTGACTCCGCGAATCGGTCGATCTGCCTTGTCGTCATGTTTGTCTCCTTCGCTGCCGGTCCCAAACCCCACCGATAGCCCCCGGCATCGCAATAATTGCGATGCCGGCCCTCATCGGTGGGGTTTCGGTCAGACCTTGCCGGTTCCCACTCGCGCGAGCACCGCCCGCGCCTGCTTGAGCACGGGCCCGTCCACCATCTGCCCGTCCATCGAGAACACCCCGCCGAGATGTTCCTGCGAACCGGCGACAACCCTTTTGGCCCAATCAATTTCGTCGTCGGTGGGCCGGTAGCCGGCCTGGATGTGAGCTACCTGGGACGGATGGATGCACGCGGTCGCGGCGTAGCCGAGCGCGACGGCGTCCCGGATCTCGTCGACCAGCCCCTCGACGTCGTCGATGTCGAGGTGGACCGAGTCGACGGCGAACTTGCCGTATGCCGCCGCGGCCAGCCGGGTGGCCGACCGCACCCAGCGCATTACCTCGCGGTACGTGCCGGGATTCTTCTCCCCGGCCCCGAAGCGACTCGACTTACCGCCGAGACCGGCAGCCAGATCCTCTGCGCCCCACATCAATCCGATGCAGTTCTCGACCGCGGCGATCTCGTTGACACGAGTGGCCCCGATCGGGGTCTCCACCAGCGCGATGGTCGCCAGCGCGGTCTCGATCACCGACTCGGGTGTCTCGGATTTGGCCTGCATCACCACCCGGTAGTCGGTTTTCGCCACGGCCGCCAGGTCGCGGCGGTAGTCGTCGGTAGTGGCCGGATTGATGCGCACGACCACCCGGTCCGGGTCGATCGGGTTGGCGATGAGTGCTTCGCGGGCCGCGGGCCGATTCTCCGGTCCCACAGCGTCTTCGAGGTCCAGGATCACCACATCGGCCCGACTCAGCGCCTTTTGGTAGCGGTCCGGGCGGTCGGCCGGGCAGAACAACATCGCCGGCCCGGGTGGCGTCCACGCATCGGTCGGGAAATCCGTCATCTGTTCACTCCACCGGACGTTTGCGGACAAGTGTCGAACGTGTTGCGCGGGCAACGATCTCGCCGTGCTGATTGCGTCCGATATGGGTCAGGTTGACGATGCCCTCACCCGGACGCGACTTCGATTCGCGTTTTCCCGTGCATTCGGTCTCGCCGTACAGGGTGTCACCGGCGAACAGCGGTGCGGGAAAGGCCACTTCACCGAATCCAAGGTTGGCCACCAGCGTGCCCTGCGTCAGTTGCGCCACCGACAACCCGACGATGGTCGAGAGGGTGAACATGGAGTTGATGAGCCGCTGCCCGCCGAATCCCGGCTGCTGCGCCGACCACGCAGCATCCAGGTGCAGCGCCTGCGTGTTCATCGTCAGCGTCGTGAACAGGACGTTATCGGCCTCGGTAACCGTCCGGCCGGGCCGGTGCTCGTAGATCGCACCGATGTCGTATTCCTCGAACCACAGGCCGCGCTGCACTATGCGCTCGCTCATCATCCTCACATCCTTTTCACGACTATGACCCATCTGGTATATCAGAGCACCGTGTGCTGTTTCACAGGGAGAGCGCTCAGGTGAGGCCCAGCTCACGGGCGATGAGCATCAACTGCACCTCGGTGGTGCCCTCACCAATCTCCAGGATCTTCGAGTCCCGGTAGTGCCGGGCCACCGGATATTCGTTCATGAATCCATAGCCACCATGGATCTGCGTGGCCATCCGCGCGTTGTCCATCGCCGCCTCCGACGAGATCATCTTGGCGATCGACGCCTCCTTCTTGAACGGCTTGCCGGCCAGCATCTTGGCAGCGGCGTCGTAGTAGGCGGTACGGGCCACGTGCGCGCGTGCCTCCATCCGGGCGATCGCGAACGAGATGGACTGATACTGTCCGATCGGTTTGCCGAACGACCGCCGATCCTTGGCGTATTTCACGCTCTCATCGACGCAGCCCTGCGCCACTCCGGTGGCCAGTGCGGCGATCGCGATGCGGCCCTCGTCGAGGATCGACAGGAAGTTGGCGTAACCGCGGCCCTGCTTCCCGAGCATATTTCCCACCGGTACCCGGACATCGGAGAACGACAGCGGATGGGTGTCGGAGGCATTCCAGCCGACCTTGTTGTACGACGGTTCGGCGGTGAATCCGGGAGTCCCAGCAGGCACGATGATCGTCGAGATCTCCTTGCGGCCATCGTCTTTGCGACCGGTGACCGCGGTGACGGTGACCAGAGAGGTGATATCGGTACCCGAATTGGTGATGAACTGTTTGGCGCCGTTGATGACCCATTCGTCGCCGTCCCGTTTCGCGCTGGTCACCGTCGCTCCGGCGTCCGAACCGGCACCCGGTTCGGTGAGCCCGAAACCGGCGAGTGCCTTGCCCGCGAGGAGATCCGGCAGATACTTCTGTTTCTGTTCCTCGGTGCCGTATTTGTAGATCGGCATCGCCCCGAGCCCGACGCCCGCCTCCAGGGTGATTGCCACCGACTGGTCGACCTTGCCGAGTTCCTCCAGCGCGAGCGCGAGGGCGAAGTAGTCACCACCCATACCGCCGTATTCCTCCGAGAACGGCAGGCCGAACAGCCCCATCTCGCCCATCTTGGCGATCACCTCGTACGGAAAGCTGTGCTCGGCATCGTGTTTGGCCGATACCGGGGCGACGACGGTCTGCGCGAAGTCACGAACCGTGTGCATCAGATCGGTGTATTCCTGCGTAAATTCCATGTCATTCAACCTTCTGTTCCGCAGTGACGGTGGCGAGGATCTGGCCCGCGGCGACCTTGTCGCCGGCCTTGGCCGACAGGGCGACCACGCCGTCGACGGGGGCGGTCAGCGTGTGTTCCATCTTCATCGCCTCCACCACGACGACCGGTTCGCCGGCGGCGACGGCAGCGCCGTCTGTGGCCGGGACAGCGACGACCGTGCCCGGCATCGGGCTGACGAGGTCACCGGCGTGCGCGCCGGCGGCCTCGTCGAGGACCGAGCGGGCCAGGGTGAACCGCCAGGTGCCCGGCACCCCGGAGATCCACCAGGCGCCGTCCACCTCGGCGGCCGACCACGACTGACTCACACCGTCGACAATCAGGCGCGAAACCCCCTGCGCGAATTCGTGATACACCACGTTTGCCGTCCACGGGTCGCGTCCGTCGTCGTGGGTGACGGTCGCGGTGCCGCACAGCGACGACGCCGTCGCCTCGTCGATGACGATCGACACCATGTAAGCATCGGCACCGTCTGCGATACGGGCGATCACGGGCGCGGGGCCGCCGATCCGCCAGCCGACCGCGTTGCGCCACGGATCCGGTTCGCGGGTTCCGGTGCGGCACAGTCCGACCAGCGCCAGTGCTTCCGGAACAGGTTGTGGCTGTGCGTAATCCACCACCAAGCGATCGAGGAATCCGGTGTCGAGGCGGGCCTCGATGACCTCGGACCGGTTCAGGACGTACCGGCAGAAGTCGATGTTGGTGACCACCCCCAGCACCCGGGTGTGCGCAAGTGCGGCGTCGAGCCGCTCAAGTGCCTGCGCCCGATCGGCGCCGTGCGCGATGACCTTGGCCAGCATCGGATCGTAGTCACTGCCGACGACCAGTCCGGACAGCATCGCCGAATCGACCCGTACCCCCACCCCGCGCGGTTCTTCGAGGTGGACGATGGTGCCGCCGGTGGGCAGGAACCCGGCGGCCGGCTCCTCGGCGTAGACGCGGGCCTCCACTGCGTGGCCGGTGAGCACGATGTCGTCCTGCGTCAGCGACAACACCTCGCCGCGGGCCACCCGGATCTGCTGTTCCACCAGGTCGACACCGGTGACCAATTCGGTGACCGGATGTTCGACCTGCAGGCGGGTGTTCATCTCCATGAAGAAGAAGTCGCCGGGCCGCTTGCTCGACACGATAAACTCGACCGTCCCGGCGCCGGAGTAGCCGACGCTGCGGGCGGCATCGCAGGCAGCCTGCCCGATGCGGGCGCGGGTGGCCTCGTCGAGCAGTACCGACGGCGCCTCCTCGATCACCTTCTGATGCCGTCGCTGCAGCGAGCACTCGCGTTCGCCGAGGTGGATCACGTTGCCGTGGTTGTCGGCGAGAACCTGCACCTCGATGTGGCGGGGGGTGTCGACGAAATGTTCCAGGAACAGCGAGTCGTCACCGAACGCCGACGCCGCCTCCCGCCGCGCGCGCTGCACAGCCGCGGGCAGCTCGGCGGGGTCCGAGACGCGGTGCATTCCCTTACCCCCGCCACCCGCGCTCGGTTTGATGAGGACGGGGAATCCGATACCGGGGGCGGCCCCGATGAGGTCGTCGTCGGTCAGTCCGGGCCGCGAGATGCCGGGCACCACCGGAACGTCGCGTTCGACGACGGCGGCGCGGGCGGTAATCTTGTCGCCCATCGTGGCGATAGCCCCGGCGGGAGGGCCGATGAAGATGATGCCCTCGGCTTCGAGAGCGGCGGCAAATCGCTGGTTCTCCGAAAGGAATCCGTAGCCGGGGTGCACCGCGTCGGCACCGGTGGCGCGGGCGGCTCCGACGATCTTGTCGATGTCGAGGTAACTATGGGCGGCTGACGCGGGCCCGATCCGCACCGCTACGTCGGCCTCGGCAACATGCCGGGCACCGGTGTCGGAATCGGAATACACTGCGACGCTTCGTATTCCCATACGACGCAGGGTGGCGATCACACGGCAGGCGATCTCACCGCGATTGGCGATGAGCACGGTGTGGATATCTCGATCGGTCACGCTGTGGCTCACATTCGGAAGACGCCGTAGGAGACGTCGGAAAGGGGTGCGTAGCGGCAGGTTTCCAGGGCCAGCCCCAGCACTGTGCGGGTGTCGGCGGGATCGATGACCCCGTCGTCCCACAGCCGCGCGCTGGAATAGTAGGCGTCGGACTGCCGCTCGAACTGCTCGCGGATCGGCTCCTTGAACTGTTCCTCGGCATCGGCGCCCCAGGAATCGCCACGGCGCTCGATCTGGTTGCGGCGCACCGTCGCCAGGGTGTCGGCGGCCTGCGGACCGCCCATCACCGAGATGCGGGCATTGGGCCAGCTCCACAGGAATCGGGGGCTGTAGGCGCGACCGCACATCGAATAGTTGCCCGCGCCGAACGATCCGCCGATCATCACGGTGAACTTCGGAACCCGTGCACAGGCAACGGCATTGACCATCTTGGCGCCGTTCTTGGCGATGCCGCCCTCCTCGTAGGCACGCCCGACCATGAACCCGGTGATGTTCTGCAAGAACACCAGCGGAATGCTGCGCTTATCGCACAATTCGATGAAATGTGCTCCCTTGAGAGCGGATTCGCTGAACAGCACCCCATTATTGGCGATGATGCCCACAGGGTGGCCGTGGATATGGGCGAATGCGGTGACCAGGGTGGTGCCGTAGAGCGCCTTGAATTCGGTGTAGTCGCCGCCGTCGACGACGATCTCGATCACTTCGCGTACATCATACGGAGTTCGGGAGTCCGTCGGCACGACGTCGTAGATGTCGGTCTGGGCACGGCGCGGCTCACGAGGCGGCTCGGTCTGCCACTGTGCCGCCGGACGAGGCCCGAGGGTCGCGACGATCTCGCGCACCTTGGCCAGGGCCTGTTCGTCGTTGTCGACGAGGTGATCGGTCACCCCGGACACCGACGAGTGCATCAGCCCTCCGCCGAGGTCCTCGGCCGAGACATCTTCTCCGGTGGCCGCTTTCACCAGCGGTGGGCCCGCCAGGAAGATGGTGCCCTGACCTCGCACGATCACGGTCTCGTCGCTCATCGCCGGGACGTAGGCACCACCCGCGGTCGATGATCCGAGTACGGCCGAGATCTGCGGGATGCCGGCGGCGCTCATGGTGGCCTGGTTGAAGAAGATGCGGCCGAAGTGGTCCCGGTCGGGAAAGACCTCGTCCTGTTGCAGGAGCATCGCACCGCCCGAGTCGACCAGGTAGATGCACGGCAGCCGGTTGGCGGCGGCGATCTCCTGCGCGCGCAGGTGCTTCTTGACGGTGATCGGGTAGTAGGTGCCGCCCGAGACGGTGGCGTCATTGGCGACGATCATGCACTCACGGCCGTGAATACGCCCGACCCCCGCGATGACACCGGCCGCGGGCGCCTTGTCGTCGTACATGCCGCCGGCGGCAAGCGGTGCCACCTCCAGAAACGGCGAACCGACGTCGAGCACACCGTCGACGCGGTCACGGGGCAGGAGTTTGCCGCGGGACAGGTGCCGCTCCCGGGCGACCGGGCCGCCGCCCTCGGCAACCTTGCGCAGGCGTTGGCGCAGGCCGGCGACGTTCGCCTCGTGCGTGGCGCGGTAGCTGAGCGTACTGGTCACCGTCCACCTCTCAGTTAGCAATGATTAACTGAAATGGAACCTACCATGTGTCGGCCGTCACCGAAAGGTGCACCTGCGGATGACCAAAGGTGTCCGGGTACGCGGGATGCCGGAAATGCCCGGACACGCGCCGGGCGCGCGTCAACCAGCGCCGGAGCCCGGATCGCGTTGTTAGGATGTCGCCAACTTCGAGGAGGACCTGTGACATCCACCACAACCGAATCGCCCGGGGGCCAGGCCGTATCGCCGGCCCAGCGAAACTGGATCTTCGGCACGATCGTCGTCGGCATGCTGCTGGCGGCACTCGACTCGACCATCGTGTCGACAGCGCTGCCCACCATCGTCGGTGACCTCGGCGGCGGCGGGCACATGAGCTGGGTGGTCACTTCGTATCTCCTCGCCCAAACCGTGTCGACGGTCCTCGCGGGCAAGTTCGGCGACCTGTACGGGCGCAAGTCGATCTTCATCGGCGCGGTCGTCGTGTTCATCGTCGGCTCGTTCTTCTGCGGCCTGGCGAACAACATGGCCTGGCTGATCATCGCCCGTGCCGTGCAGGGCATCGGCGGTGGCGCGATCACCGTCACCGCGACAGCGCTGATCGCCGACGTGATCCCGTTGCGCGACCGCGGAAAATACCAGGGCGCACTCGGCGCGGTGTTCGGCGTCACCACCGTGATCGGCCCGCTGCTCGGCGGATTGTTCACCGATCACCTGTCGTGGCGCTGGGCGTTCTACATCAACGTGCCGATCGCGCTGATCGTCATTCCGTTGGCGCTCAAGACCATTCCGGGTATCAACGAGCGCGTCCAGTCCAAGATCGATTACCTGGGTATCGTTTTCGTGTCCCTCGGCGCGGTCGCGGTCACCCTCGGTCTGTCGTGGGGCGGTTCGGAATACGACTGGGGTTCGGTCCAGATCATCGGATTGTTCGTCGGCTCGGTCATCAGCTTCGTGATCTTCGTACTCGTCGAACGCCGTGCGGCAGAACCGATCCTGCCGATGCACCTGTTCTCCCAGCGCGTGTTCACGATCTGTTCGATCCTGTCGTTCATCGTCGGCTTCGCGATGATGGGTGCGATGACCTTCCTGCCGACATTCCTGCAATACGTGCAGGGCACTTCGGCCACCGATTCAGGAATCCGGATGCTGCCGATGGTGATCGGCCTGCTGATCACCTCGATCGTGGCCGGCGGTTACGTCGGAAAGACCGGGCAGTACAAGATGTTCCCGATCGCCGGTTCCGCGGTGATCGCGCTCGGGCTGTATCTGCTCTCACTCATGGACGAGAACACCTCGATCCTGGTGACCTCGATCTATATCTTCGTCATCGGACTGGGCATCGGTCTGACGATGCAGGTGCTCACGCTTGTCGTCCAGAACACCGCGAGCTATTCGGATCTGGGTACCTCGACGTCGGCGGTCACGTTCTTCCGCACCCTCGGCATGTCGTTCGGTGCCTCGGTGATGGGCACGCTGTACGCCAACAAGCTGGGATCGGAACTGCCGCAGGCGATCATGGCCGCGAAGCTGACCGATCCGGCGGCGGCGACCACACCGACCGGCCTCCACGCGCTGCCCGAGGCACAGAGAGCGCCGATCATCCACGCCTACGCCGACGCCCTGCACGGCGTGTTCCTGTGGGTCGTTCCTGTCGCGATACTGGCGCTGGTCCTGGCCGTCTTCCTGCCGCAGGTGCCCATGCGCGAGGCCGCCAAGGAGAGCGCATCGGGCCCGTCCGAAGGCTTCGGAATGCCCGAACAGGGCAGCAGCCGTGTGCAATTGGAGACCATCGTCGGCCGGATCCTGCGGCGTAACGGGCGCGAGGGGATCCTGCGCAACGTCCTGGCGCATACCGGCCGCGAGATCGATGTCGCGACCGCGTGGGGCCTACTGACCGTCGGCATCCGATCACAATTCCTCGGCGTCACCGCCACCCAGTCGTCACTCGAGCAGCGCATCGGGCTTCCGGAGGGCGTCCTGACCTCGTTCTACGACGGTATCGCCGACGCCGGCTACCTGACCCGCGAAGGCGATGTCCTGACCCTGACCGATACCGGCAGCGCCGAGGTGGAGATACTGGCCCGCGCCTGGCGCGACTGGCTGGTGGAGCAGGTCCGCGACTGGCTGCCCGAGGGCTCCGACGACGACAACCTCACCGCCGACGTCACGGCCACCCTCGACCGTATCGGCCGGCGCGCGCTCGAAGAGAGCAACAACCCCGCGGGCAAGCACGCACTCGCCTGAGGCCGGATGTCGTTCGGTTGCGGTGGTTGTGCGGTGGTCGGTTCATGCCGTCGTCTCACCGGACCCAACGCGTCCCTCGCTCGATCCTCGCTTCGGCCTCAGGGATCAAGAAGGTTGACCGCTCGTTCCTCGCTTCGGCCTCAGGGATCAAGAAGGTTGGTGGCGGAGCAGGCCGATTGATTCCTCTCGCATCGCAACTTTGCGGATCTTGCCGGTGACGGTCATCGGGAAGGCCTCGACGATGTGTACGTACCGGGGGATCTTGTGCCGGGCGATCTTGCCCGCCGCGAACTCGCGCACCTGCTCGGCGGTCAGCCCGGCGGCGCCCTCGCGCAAGCGGATCCAGGCCATCAGTTCCTCGCCGTAGGTGTCGTCGGGAACGCCGATGACCTGGGCGTCGAGGATGTCGGGGTGGGTGTACAGGAACTCCTCGACCTCCCGCGGGAAGATGTTCTCGCCGCCGCGGATCACCATGTCCTTGATGCGGCCGGTGATCTCCGTGTAACCGTTCTCGCGCATCACCCCCAGGTCTCCGGTGCGCATCCAGCCGTCGGAGTCGATCGCCTCGGCGGTCTTGTCGGGCTGTTCCCAGTAGCCGATCATCACCGAGTAGCCGCGGGTGCAGAACTCGCCGACCTCCCCGCGCGGCACCGTCTCGCCGGTCACCGGGTCCATGATCTTGATCTCCAGATGCGGACCCACCCGCCCGACCGTGCCCACCCGCAGCGACAGTTCGTCGTCGACGCGGGTTTGCGTCGACACCGGTGACGTCTCGGTCATGCCGTAGCAGATCGACACCTGCGACATGTGCATCTCGTCGATGACGCGGCGCATCACGTGCTCCGGGCACGGCGATCCGGCCATGATCCCGGTGCGCAGCGACGACAGATCGTAGGAGCCATCTCCTGCGCGGTCGAGCAGGTCGAGTTCGGCGATGAACATCGTCGGCACGCCGTACAGGCTGGTGCAGCGGTAGGTTTCGACGGCCCGCAGCGTGGCCTCGGGGTCGAAGGCCGGTGCCGGGATCACCATCGCCGCACCATGACTGGTGGCCGCGAGATTTCCCATCACCATGCCGAAGCAGTGATAGAACGGCACCGGCAGGCAGATGCGGTCGGCGTCGGTGTAGTCGAGCAACCGTCCGACCAGATAGCCGTTGTTGCCGATATTGCGGTGACTGAGTGTCGCCCCTTTGGGAAAACCCGTTGTGCCCGAGGTGTATTGGATATTGATCGGATCGTCGGGTGACAACGAGCCCGCGACCTGATCGACCTCGGCCAGTTCGTTGGCGGTCGGCTCGGTGAGCATGGCCTGCCATCCCGGCGAGTCGAACAGCACCACCTCACGCAGAGCCGGGCAGGCCGGCCGCGCCTGCGCGAGCATCGCCGCGTACTCCGAATCCTTGAAATGGTCGGTGGCCAGCACGACGCCCACCCCCGACTGGTTCAGCGCGTACTCGAGTTCGGTCTGCCGGTAGGCGGGGTTGATGTTGACCAGGATCGCGCCGATCTCCGCCGTGGCGTACTGCACGATCGGCCATTCGGCTCGGTTCGGCGACCACAGCCCGACGCGGTCGCCCACCCGCACGCCGATCCGCAACAGACCGGCCGCCGCCGCGCGCACATCGCGGCGGAACTCGGTGTAGGTCCACTGCCTGCCGTCGGCGGCATCGACGAGCGCGAGGTTGGCGCCGAAAGTCTCGGTGGTTCGCGCGAGGGTGACCCCGATCGTCTCCGTGAGCAGTTCGGGGACGTCCTCACCCTTGGCATACGACAGCACAGCAGACATGGCACCCCTATGGTTGCGTCGGCTTCAACTCCACGAACACGCTGCCTCTCACGGTACCCGTCGCCCCAACGGATGGTGTGGCAGATCACAGTTGCGGTTTACGATGGCGGTGAACCCACCACCCCGCGGTTCACCCCGAAATAGTCGCACCTGACCGCCGAACAGGCATCGGGACGACGTCAGAGAAGGCTTGGTGATCCCATGACCCTCACACCGCACCGGCCCCCGGCCGCGACCGCGCCCGATCAGAAAGGGCAAGACCAGACCGCCTCCCGCCCGCGTGCACCCGGCTCTCCGCCGCGGCTCGATGACCGGTACACCTGCGAAGACGGCACCGTCTACCTTCCCGGCATCGCCGCGCTCGTCCGGATGATCGCCGACCGGACCCGCCTCGACCGGCGCAGCGGACTGCGTGCCGCCTCGTTCATCTCCGGGTACGAAGGCTCGCCGCTGGCCGGTTTCGACCTCGAACTCGGACGCCGACGCGCACTCCTCGAACCGCTGAACGTCGTGCACCGCCCCGGGCTCAACGAGGAACTGGCCGCCACCTCGGTCATGGGATCGCAGCTCGCGGCCGGCATCGGGCTGAGTTCGGACTCAGGCGTCCAGGGAGTCGTGGGCTACTGGTACGGCAAGGCACCCGGCCTCGACCGGGCGACCGACGCGATCCGGCACGCCAACCTGGTGGGCACCCACCCCGACGGCGGTGCGGTCGCGATCGTCGGCGACGACCCGGGTGCCAAGAGTTCCACCGTGCCGTCGGCGTCGGAGATGGCGCTGGCCGACCTGTACATCCCCACCCTGTATCCGGCCGATTCGCAGGACATCCTCGACTTCGGCGTGCACGCGGCGCTGATGAGCCGGGCCGGCGGGCTCTGGACGGCCCTCAAGATCTCCGCGCAGGTCGCCGACGGCGCGTCGACGGCCCGAGTACATCCCGACCGGCTCGTTCCCGAACTCATCGGCCGCAGCCCGCATGTGCCCAGCGGCAGACTGCTCGGGGCATCGCTCATGGAAATGGAACGCAGCCTGGTTGCCGACCGCGTTCCGCGGGCACTCGAATACGCCCGGCGCAATCGGATCAACCGGATCGTGGTCAGCTCCCCCGACGACCGGATCGGCATCGTCGCCGCCGGAAAAACCTACCTCGATGTCCGTAATGCGTTGCGGTTGTTCGGGATCGGCGACGATGACCTGCGCCGGCTCGGAATCCGGATCCTCAAGCTGGGCATGGTGTATCCACTCGACCCGGTCATCGTGCACGAGTTCATCGGCGCCACCGCCGCCGGGCGCGGGCTCGACGAGATCATCGTCGTCGAGGAGAAGCGGGATTTCGTCGAAACCATGTTGCGCGACATCCTGTTCCGGCACCCGGGTGCGCCTGCGATCGTCGGCAAGACCAACGAGGATGCCTCCACCCTGTTCTCCCGTTTCGGTGAACTCGACGTCGACGCGGTCTCCCGTGGCCTGGCAGGCAGACTCGCCGAGCATCACGATGTTCCGGCGGCGCGGGCGTGGCTGGACACCGAGGGACGCCGGCGCACCCGGATCGAGCTGCCGTTGGCGGTACGCACCCCGTACTTCTGTTCGGGATGTCCGCACAACAGTTCCACCAAGGTCGCCGACGGCACCCTCGTGGGAGCCGGGATCGGTTGTCACGCCATGGTTCTGATCATGGACCCGCGGCAGGTCGGGGATGTCGTCGGCACCACCCAGATGGGCGGTGAGGGCGCCCAGTGGATCGGGATGGCGCCGTTCGTGTCTCAGGACCATTTCGTGCAGAACATCGGCGACGGGACGTTCGCGCACTCGGGATCGCTCGCAATGCGGGCCGCCATCGCGTCGGGTGCGAACATCACCTACAAACTCCTCTACAACGGCACCGTCGCGATGACCGGCGGACAGGAGGCGATCGGTGGCCCCGGGCTCGCCGACCTCGTGTCACTGCTTGTATCCGAAGGGGTTTCGCGTGTGGTGGTAACCTCCGACGATCCGGGACGCACCCGGCGGATGTTGCGCGGCGGGTCCACGAAGGTGCGGGTACGCCCGCGCGAGGAGATGCTCGACGCCCAGGGCGAACTGGCCGGGGTTCCCGGTGTGACGGTGCTGATCCACGATCAGCAGTGCGCGGCCGACAAACGCCGCAAACGCAAGCGCGGACAACAGGATACGCCGACGACCCGGGTGATGATCAACGAACGCATCTGCGAGGGCTGCGGCGACTGCGGCCGTAAATCGAACTGTCTGTCGGTGCAACCGGTGCAGACCGAATTCGGCCGCAAGACCCGCATCGACGAAAGTTCCTGCAATCTCGACTATTCGTGCCTCGACGGGGACTGTCCGGCATTCGTGACGGTCACGCCGGGCACGGGTCGGGAGCGCAAGCCCCTCGGGGATCTCCCTCCGATGGATGAGGCGCCCGCATCACGAACGACCGGGACGTTCTCGATGCGGATCACCGGGATCGGGGGGACCGGGGTGGTGACCGTGTCGCAGATCGTGGCGATGGCGGCGACGCTCGACGGGCGTTCGGCGCGCACCGTCGATATGACGGGGCTGGCGCAGAAGGGCGGCGCCGTGGTCAGCGATGTGAAGATCAGCGCCGAGCCGGTGGAGGAGGCCGCGAAGGTGGCCGCCCGGACCTGTGACCTGTATCTGGTGTGCGATGCGCTGGTGGGCACCGATCCTGCCAATCTGAAAGTGACGGAAGCACATCGGACGACAGCGGTGGTGTCGACGACCAGGATGCCCACCGGCGCGATGGTCATCGACACGACGGTCGGGTTTCCGGCGGACACGGCCGTGCATTCGGCGATCGACGAGCATGTGGCCCGGGCGGTGTACCTCGATGCGGTGGCGACCAGCGAGGCGCTGTTCGGCGACGAACAGTTCGCCAATATGCTGCTCGTCGGGGCCGCCTGTCAGGCCGGCGCGCTGCCGGTGAGTGCGGCGTCGATCGAGCGGGCGATCGAGCTGAACGGTGTCGCCGTGAACACCAACGTGCAGGCGTTC
Organism: uncultured Gordonia sp.; assembly: GCF_937858515.1. NCBI lineage: Bacteria > Bacillati > Actinomycetota > Actinomycetes > Mycobacteriales > Gordoniaceae > Gordonia > uncultured Gordonia sp. Next base: position 30,331 of record NZ_CALLZT010000146.1, read on the forward strand.
CGCCGGGGCAGGCAGTCGGTGGCCGACCAGGATACGCTTGCGGCCGTGCTCGATTCGCGCAATCTGCACGCCGAGATCGAGGCATCCTCCGATGCGGTGCGGGCGGTACTCGCGGCCGGTATCACCGATCCGGCGGTAACCGCGGTGACTGTCCGTCGCTACGACGAACTGGTGGCCTACGCCGACCGCGCCTACGCCCGCGAGTATCTGGATCTGGTTGCCCGCGTGGATGACTCCGGAATGGGATCGGAGGTCACCGACGCGGTGGCCCGCTATCTGTACAAGCTGATGGCCTACAAGGACGAGTACGAGGTGGCCCGGCTGACCGCCGACCCGGTGTTCGCCGAGACCGTCGCCCGCACCTACGGCCACGACGCATCGACGGCGGTGCGGCTGCATCCACCGACCCTTCGGGCCGTCGGCGTCGACCACAAAGTCGGCTTCGGGCGCTGGGCGCGTCCGGCGCTGTCCGGACTGGCCCGGATGAAGCGGCTGCGCGGCACCGCACTGGATCCGTTCGGCCACACCGACGTACGGCGCACCGAACGGGAACTGATCGGCGAGTACCGCGAAGTGATCGAGCAGGTGCTTAACGCATGGCGGTCAGGTCGGATAGGTGCGGGCGACAAGGCGGCGGTCACCGAGTTGCTGTCGCTGCCCGACATGGTGCGCGGCTACGAGCACATCAAACTCGACAACGTGGCCCGCTACCGGGACACGCTGCGCCGCAACCTGACCGCCCTACTCAGCTGAGACCGGGCCCGGCAGTGGCCAGCGATCGGTGTCCAGCGGGGTGGCGGCGGTCCCTGCGTCTGCGGAGCAGCCGAAACCGACCACCCAGCGGCCCATTCGTGACCCGGTGTCTGCGGCTAGTTCCACCTGGCCCAGGGACATCGGGTAGGGCAGCGCGGCCAGGAAGTCGCCGAGCGATTGCGATGGTAGGAGCCATGTTTCGCCTCGGATCGTCCGACCGTTGCCGGGGTCGCGGATCAGGCCGGGCTTGGGCGGCACGGTGTCGAGGGCGACGAGACGGTACGACGGTGCGGTGCTGACCTCTCCTGCCCACCGCGCACCCCGCGAGGACAGTTCGTGGGTGAGCGGTCCGGTCCGCATATGCGCTCCGAACACCGCCAGTTCGACGGCGGGCGCACCCGCGCATTCGGGCCACGACACCGATTCCGGGGCGCCGGTGAAGCGCCGCGCGAGGTCGGCGACCGCCGCATCGTGGTGTGCCCAGCCGAGGAAGGTGACCCCGAACTGTGCTCCGTCACCAGCGGTTCCGGCGGGAACCGCCACGGCGCACAGGTCCAGAAGGTTGCAGAAGTTGGTGTAGGTGCCCATGCGTGAGTTCACGCCCACCGGGTCGGCGGACACCTGCTCGATCGTCGGATGGTATGGGGCGGTAGGCACCAGCAGCGCGTCGACGCCGTCGAGTTGCGCCATCGCCTCGACTTTCAGCGCGTCGAGTCTGCGGCGACCGCGCAACAGGTCGACGGCGGAGAATCGGGTTGCGGCGGTGATGATTCCGGCCACCGTGGCATCGATTCCAGCCCGGTCCGGGTCCGCGGCGGCGAGGAAATCCCCCACCGCGTCGGCGCGTTCGGCCACGAGCGCGTCGTCGTACAGGAGTTTCGCCGCGGACAGAAATGACGACAGGTCGATCGCCTTGACGCGCATCCCGCATTCCTGTGCCCGGACCACCGCGTCGGAAAATGCTGCGCGCCAGTCATCGTCGAGTTCGGGAAGCTCAGCCGGGATCGCCACCACCGGCTGTTCGGGTGCGGCAAGTGGTATCCGCCCGCCCGCGTCGGCGAAGGTGCGTGGGCCGCGGGCCCCGGCCATCACTGCCATGGCCCGGTCCGCCAGGTCGATGTCGGCGGCGAAGACGGTCACCGCGTCGTAGCTCGCGCAGGCCGGCACCACGCCCTGCGTGGAGATCACCCCCAGCGTGGGTTTGATACCGACGATCCCCTGCAACGCGGCCGGTACGCGGCCCGATCCGGCGGTGTCGGTGCCGATGGCGATGTCGGCGAAGCCAAGCGCCACCGCGACCGCCGAACCCGAACTCGAACCACCGGAGATGTGATCGGGCCGTCGCGAATCCCGTACCACCCCATAGGGGCTGCGGGTGCCGACGAGTCCGGTGGCGAACTGGTCGAGGTTGGTCTTGCCGATGACCACCGCACCCGCCGCACGCAGCGCCGCGACCACGGGGGCATCGTCGGGCGGATCGTAGGCGAATCCGGGACAGGCCGCGGTGGTGGGCAGACCGGCGACGTCCACATTGTCCTTGACCGCCAGAATTGTTCCGGCCAGTGGTCCGCCCGCCGCCACTGATACCCGGTAGTCGCGTTCGACGTCGGCGAACGCGCGCAGCGTGATGAACACCTCCGGACGGTCGGCGGCGTCTATCCGCTCGTAGATCTCTGTGAGCCTGCTCATGCGACCTTCTCCTCGCGCGGTTCCACGGTAGCTGACTCGGTAGTCGTTCCACCGGAAGCGAATTCGCCCTGCAGTGACCAGCGTCGGCGTTCCTCGGCGCGGGCCTGCTCCATCAGGGTGCGTTTGTCGGCAATGTCCCCGGCATTGCTGTCGAGGAATCGCTGGTGTTCGGCGAGGGAGAACGTGGTGTCGGTGAACCGCATGGCATTTCCGCGTCCCGCCGCGACGTCGGCACGCATATCCAGCAGTTCGTCGGCACCGACCGGATACCACCGAATCTGGTCGAAAAAGCGTAGTAACCAAGGGTTTTCGGGGTCGAACCCTGGTGTCGGCAACGGATGCCGATGGTTCCATACCTGGGTGGTGCGGCCGACGAACTGATATCCGCCCGGGCCTTCCATCCCGTACACGCACAGATATGCCCCGCCGATTCCGACGGCATTCTCCGGCGTCCAGGTGCGGGCCGGGTTGTACTTGGTGGTGACCAGCCGGTGCCGGGGATCGAGCGGAACTGCCACCGGCGCACCGAGATACACATCTCCCAGGCCGAGCACCAGATAGCTCGCGTCGAATACGGTGCGGTACACGTCGTCCACCGAGTTCAGCCCGTTCATGCGGCGGATGAACTCGATGTTCCACGGACACCACGGCGCATCCGAACGCACACCCAGCATGTACCGTTCGATCGCTTCCCGCGTCGCCGGATCGTCCCACGACAACGGCAGTTCGACGATGCGGCTGGGCACGACCAGATCGTCGGCGGCGGGCAACTGGCTCTCGCATTCGGTGAGCCAGTCCAGCAGCTTGTGCTGCGGCAGCACATCGGGATTCACCTTCACCTGCAACGACCGGATGCCGGGCGTGAGATCGATGAGACCGGACGGCTTTTCGGCGTCGATCCGTTCGGCCAGCGCGTGCACGCGGGCCCGTAACGCCAGATCGAGTGCCATGTCGCCGTATTCGACGAGAACGTTGTCGTCACCGGAGCGCCGGTACGTGACAGTCGTGGCGCCGTCGCGGGTGTACCCGGTGGCCAGCACGCCCGCGTCCTCGTCACCGCCCGGCGACAGTACTTCGACGATGTGCGCGCGCCGTGCCGCACCGGTGACCGCGGGCGAGGCGGTCTGCTCCGAGCGCACCGGCACGAACCGGACTGTGTCGCCGGGTTTGAGCTGTCCCAGCTTCCAGCGTTGCGCGCTCACCACCGTCACCGGGCACACGAATCCACCGAGGCTCGGACCGTCGGGGCCGAGCAGAATCGGTGTGTCGCCGGTAAAGTCGAGCGCCCCCACCGAGTAGGCGGTGTCGTGGATGTTGGACGGGTGCAGGCCGGCCTCGCCGCCGTCGGTACGGGCCCAGCGCGGCTGCGGACCGGTCAACCGGATCCCGGTGCGGTCGGAATTGAAGTGCACCTCGTACGCGGTGCCCAGCAGATCATCGATGTCGGTGTCGGTGAAGAACTCCGGCGCACCATGCGGACCCATCGTCACCGCGAGCTGCCAGTCGTTGGTGAGGGCCGGTTGCTCATCGCTGAGGATTCGGCGCGGCGTGCGGGCCGATACCGCGGGTCCGGGGCAGGTCAGGAGATCGCCGTCGGCCAGCGGTCTGCCGTGCTGTCCGCCGAAACGCCCCAGGGTGAAGGTGGACCGGCTCCCCAGGTAGGCGTCGGCGTCGATGCCACCGGCGACGGCGATGTAGACGCGCATGCCCACCTCACCGACAGCGCCGACACCGAGCACTTCGCCCGCAGCCAGCTTAATCGGAACCCATTGCGGCACTGAATTTTCCCCAACCGAGACACGAACCGGCGCGCCGGTCACCGCCACCACCACCGGCTCGTCGAATCGCAGTGACGGACCCATGAGTGTCGCCTCGAGTCCGGCCGCGTCGGCGGAGTTGCCGACGGCCATATTGGCCAGCCGGAACGACAGGTCGTCCATCGGACCCGACGGCGGCACGCCGACCTTCCAATAACCCAGGCGCCCGGGCCAGTCCTGGATCGTCGTCATCGGCCCGGCGCGCAGGACCTCACAGATCGCCACGGCTACACCTGTCCGTCTACGCCGGGCGTGGTGATGATCAGCCGGATCGCGGTCGGATCGAAACCGTTGCACGGGTTGTTGATCTGGGGACAGTTGGAGATCAGCACCAGAGTGTCGGTGTCGGCGCGCAACGCCAGCCGCTTACCGGGCGCCGACAGTCCGTCGACGATGCCGAGCGATCCGTCGGGATCGACGGGCACATTCATGAAGAAGTTGATATTGCCCACCAGGTCGGCCTTGCCGAGCCCGTGACGGCTGCCCTCGATCAGGAAGTTCTCCACGCACGCGTGCTGATGTTTGGTGTGGTGGCCATAGCGCAGGGTGTTCGATTCCTGCGAGCAGGCGCCGCCGATGGTGTCGTGATTGCCCACCTCGTCGGCGACGATCGTCATCATCGGCTGCGATTCCTGGTCGCGGATAACCGATCCCGTTGTCAGGAAGATGTTGCCCTGCGCGGCGATCGTCGTCTGCGCCGAGTATCGCAGCGAATGATCGGCGGCACCGTAGAAGAGCGTATCGACGGCCTGATTTCCGTACAGGTCGACGATGGTCAGGGTGTCGCCGGCCGCGACGACCCCGGACCACGGGGCACGGTCGGTGACGATGACATCGGCGACGACGATACCGGGTACGAGGGCTGCTGCGGTGGCCGACAGCTGCGTGAAATCTGTTGCGGTGGTCATATTTTGCTCGCTTCTTCGCAGTGGCACGGTGGTTACGACGGGAGGTGCGCGGCGGCCCAGGCGTCCTCGGTGTTGTCGGCGGCCCGCCGGTATTCGGGGTCGTGGTCGCCGGCGAGCACGTCGTTGAGGTCGGCCGCCGCCCGCCAGGCCAGCACCTGGAGCGGTCCGGTGGCGAACCGGGGCGCCGGATCGAGGGGGTGGGCGGTGTTGGCGATGGCCACGATGCACGGCAGGTGCAGGATCAGCTCCACCGACTTGTTCAGTCCGGCAGAACCTTTCGATGTCAGCGAACCGTCGGGCTCGACGACGACACCGTGGAAGAACGACACCGAGGGCGGGATGTCCGTGGGCGTCAGACCGTTCTTGGCCGCCGCGAGGGTGAACAGTTCCCGACCGGCAGGGCTGGCCGAATACACCTCCCCCGCACCGTACTTCGCACCATTGCCGGCGAGTGTGGAAGTACCGCAGAGGGCGTCGTGATGACCCGAATCGTCGGTGACGATCGTAGCCAGCAACCGGCCCTGATCGCTGAGCAGCGGATGTCCGGCACCAAGGTAGGCCTGCCACGGCACCTTGACGGTGTCAGCCACGTTCAGCCGCTCCCACGGTGCGTCGGCGCGCCACAGCAGCAGGTGCGCGCAAGCAGCGCCGTCGATGTCGCGCAATCGGATTCGGGTTCCCCGGGCCAAGATCTTGCTGGTGTAGCGCCCACCCGGGACGGTCTCGGCCCAGGTGAGCCGCTCGGCGTCGACACCGACGGGCGGCGTGGGCCAGTCGCGGGCCGGGACGACCGGCATCGAGTCGGTGTGCGCCGACGCTTGTGCCCGGGCATGGTCACGGGCGCCGGTGGTGGTGGCGGTAGTGATGGTGGCGGTGATCATGATGAACACTCCTGGAGTGAGTATCGAAAAATATTGCTAGAAACCGACTTTGACCGGCTTCGGATGCTCCTTGCCGCGCGGGTAGCAGGCGATGCCTACGATCACGGTTGCGGCGATGCAGATCGGGCCGGCCCAGCGCAGGACGGGCATCTCACCGGCCGGGTCGAAGACCTCGGCACGAGGCCAAGACAGGTTCACCACCATCAGCGCCCCGTAGATCACCGCGAGCAGGTTGACGACGATCCCGAACGGGCCGAGGCTGAACAGCTTCTTACCGTCCGCATCGACTGCGGGAGCATCGGATTCGCTGCGGCGGGGCCAGCCCTGGAAGCGCCGGTAGAGCATCGGTCCGGTGACTGCCAGATAGGCAAGGTAGATCAGGATGATGCACACGCTGGCCAGGGTGGTGAAGATGGCCGCGTTGCCGACGTTGACCAGCAGCACCGCGATGCACAGCACTCCGATGAGGATCGACGGGGCGATGGGGGTTCCGGTGCGCTCGTTGATGTGGGCGAGCTGCTTGGAGAACGGGAGCCGGCCGTCACGGGCCATCGAGAACATCAGCCGCGAGCACGCCGTCTGGATGGCGAGGGTGCAGATGAGGATGGCCACGGCGACGTCGCACAGCAGTACCTTGCCCCAGAAGCTGCCGAGCACCGAGTCGAGCACGTAGGGCAGACCGCCGATCGCGAGTTCGTCGTCGAGCGTGGGGGCGGCCATCAGCGCGCCGAGCAGCATCAGGCCACCGCCGACCGCCGACACCGTCAGCGCCAGCCGGATGGTGCGCGGCGCCACCCGGCGCGGATTGTGCGTTTCCTCGGCGAGCTCACCGGCCGAGCCGAAACCGACCATCACGTAGGCGGCCATCAGCCCGGAGACGATGAACGCCCAGATGTAGCCGGGCTGCTGACCGGGCGCACCGGTGTCGAAGACGACGTCGGGGCCACGCTGGGCGTGGGTGAACAGGGCAAGGATCACCGCGGTGACACCGATGAGTTCGCAGGTGACACCGATGCTGTTGACCCGGCTCATCCAGCGCACGCCCACGCAGTTGATGGTCGTCACGATCACCAGCAGGACCGAACCCAGCAGCACGGCGTTGGCGGCACCGCTGGTGCTGGTCAGCGCGGTGTCGTCGCCGATGATCTGGAAACCGGACCAGATGGTCGGCAGCACCACCTGTAGCGCGATGGCCGCCGCCGACGCGGTGACGATCTGCGCGATGATCATGAACCAGCCGCCGAACCAGCCGATCACCTCACCGCCCATCCGCCGCGACCACTGGTAGATTGCGCCCGAGATCGGGTAGCGTGCCGCGATTTCCGCGAAACACAGGGCCACGAGGAACTGGCCGGCGTAGACGATCGGCCAGGTCCAGAAGAAGGCGGGACCGCCGAAACCGAAGCCCAGGCCGAACAGCTGGAAGATCGTCGTCAGGATCGACACGAAGGAGAACCCGGCGGCGAACGAGGCGAACTTGCCGAGTGATCGATGGAGTTGCTGGTGGTATCCGAGCTCGGACAGGTCGTCGGCGTCGTTCCCCGCCGGGACCCCGCCCGAGCCCGCCTTGTCCGAGCTCGCGTAGGAAGGCGCCGATTCGGGTGTCGCTGTGGTTGTCATGGGCATCCTCACTGGTGGTGAGGCTCGTCGTCGAGCCGAGTATCTGTCGAGTGATAGATAACTCCCGCACCTTTTCTGTCGAATGACAGAAATGTTGCGGGCGCGCTACCGAACACTACGGTTGTGTTACGCGGCTCACCGGCGATCGCCGGCGCCGGCGGTGTCCTACGCTGGGTGCCATGCCACGGCCATCGACGACCGCCCCCACCGAACGTGCCCAACCGGGCCCGGGACGGCCGCGACTCGTCCAGCCCAGGCGCTCCGGACCCACCGCACGCGACGAGATCCTCGACGCCGCCGCCGAACTGTTCACCACCCATGGCTACACCGGCACATCGACCCGCAAGATCGCCGAAGCCGTCGGAATCCGGCAGGCATCGATGTACCACTACTTCGCCACCAAGGACGACATCCTCGCCGCGCTGCTCGACACGACCGTCACAGGCTCCCTCGACCATGCCCGGCGGTTGCTCGACGGCGACGGGCCCGCACTGGACCGGCTGCTCGACCTCGCCCGCTTCGACGTCCGGCAACTGGCCGACAGCCGGTGGAACCTCGGCGCGCTCTATCTACTGCCCGAGATCTCCGCCGAACGGTTCGGCGACTTCCGCCGATCCCGGACCGAACTCGCCGCCGTGTACGCAACGCTCGCCGGCGAGGCGATCGGTGACCCGGACGACCCGCGCTCGGCCATCCCGTTCCGGCTCGTCGAATCGGTGATCATGGTGCGAGCCGACGAGGCCCGCGGCGAGGCCGGCGCCCACACCGCGACGGCCCTGGTCGACACGATCGTCGACGCCATCGCCCGCGTGCTGTAGCGGTTCAGGAACGCTGCTCCAAACCCTGTATGAACGCCGCTGCCACCAGTGCCGCCGCCTGCAGGAAGCCGGTGACCAGGGCGATGATCGCACCGGCGCCGACATCGACGACGACCGGCAGAGTGAGCACCGCCGACAGCAACGCCAGCCACCCACCGGAGGCGAGCACGGCCAGCACCGGCAACGCCCGCCGATAGGCCGGCACCACCAGCAGTGCCGCGGCCACCGCCAGCGCACCCATCAAAATCAGGAACTTGCCCGGATTGAGCAGGACCTCGTAGGAGAAGAAGCCGGGCAGCGCCGTCAGGCCCTCACCCCACCGGCTCAGGTCGTCCCCGGCGGTGGAGCCGTCGAACGACACCCAGTCGACAAAACCCATCGTGTAGGTGACCAGGCCGGCGAGCGCCGAGATCAGCACCAGGATCGTCGACCGACCCGGCAGCCGGGGCCTGCGCCGCACCCGCTGTCGGGGCCTGCGCCGCAGCCTGCCGATGGGCAACCATCCGAGGTCCGGCCGACCGGCACCGTCGGGGGCATCGAACTGCGATCCGTCGGAAACCGGGTAGCCGCCCTGACCGAAACCCGGCCCCGCAGGTCCGAACTCACCGGGAAACGGCTGGCCGGGAGGCCTGCCGGGACGCGGCGGACCGGGCGGCTGAGCCGCGAACGGCCGACTGGGTGGCTGCGCCGCAAAGGGCTGGCTCGGCAGCTGCGCGGCGAACGGCTGACTCGGCGGCTGCGCCGCAAAGGGCTGGCTCGGCGGCTGCGCGGCGAACGGCTGACTCGGCGGCTGCGCCGCAAAGGGCTGACTCGGCGGCTGCGCCGCAAAGGGCTGACTCGGCGGCTGAGCCGCAAAGGGACGGCTGGGCGGCCGATCGCCGGCACCGGTCGGGCGCGGAGGCATCGGGCCGCGTGGGGACGGTCCCGATCGTGGACGATGGCGTTCGGGATTGGGGCGTTCGGGATTGGGGTGTTCGGGATTGGGGCGCTCGGGATTGAGGCGCTCAGGATTGAGGCGCTGAGAGTCGGGGCGCTGAGGGTCGGGACGTATGGGATCGCGACGCTGAGGGTCGGGGCCCGGACGATCCAATCTCTGGACGGCGGCCCTCGGGGAAACCGGCCTCGTGGGATCAGGCCGGGCAGTCTCTCCGTTCACGCGTCCATCGTAGATCCGCAACCGACGACCGTGAACTTGTTCGGCTCGTGCGCCTGATCCGCTGCACCGGAGTGTCCTCGGATGTCTAGGGCGTGTCTCCCATATCCCTTTGCACGGTGGATATGGGAGACACGCTCTAGTCTGAATCCCATGGCCGGGCGCAGCATGAGATTCGATCCCATCGAGCAGGCCCGGGTGAATTGGACCGAAGCGGGGTGGGGTGACGTCGCCGACGGAATGGTGGCGGTCACCTCGGTGATGCGCGCGCACCAGATCCTGCTGGCCCGGGTCGAGTCGGTGCTGCGGCCCTACGACCTCACCTTCGCCCGATTCGAACTGCTTCGCCTGCTTGCCTTTTCACGTAGCGGCTCGTTGCCGATCACCAAGGCGTCGGACCGTTTGCAAGTACACGTCACCAGCGTCACCCATGCCATCCGCAGGCTCGAGGAGACGAGTCTGGTGCGGCGGCAACCGCATCCCACCGACGGGCGCACCACTTTGGTGGAGATCACCGACGTGGGCCGGTCCACCGCCGAGGAGGCCACCACGGCCCTCAACCGCGAAGTGTTCGGCAGCGTGGGCATCCCGCCGGAACAGATCACCGGCCTCGTGGCCGCGATCAACTCGCTGCGCCACGACGCCGGTGATTTCTGAAGATCGGTTCAGCGAAGCGTCTTGGTGATCCCTAGCGAAGCGTCTTGATGATTGCCGAGAAATCCAGATCCGAATGCTGTTCGGCGAACGCCCGGTACAACTGCGCGGCATGCGTACCGAGCGGGGCCCGGGCGCCGGTGCTGGTCACCGCGTCCATCGCCAGGCCGAGGTCCTTGTTCATCAGAGCGGTGGCGAAGCCGGGTTTGTAGTCGTTGTTGGCCGGCGAGGTGGGCACCGGTCCGGGCACCGGGCAGTTGGTCTGCACGGCCCAGCAGTTGCCGGTGGCACCGGTGATCACATCGTACAGCGCCTGATCGGACAAGCCGAGTTTCTCAGCCAGCTTGAACGCCTCGCCGACGGCGATCTGCTGCACGGCCAGCACCATGTTGTTGCACACTTTGGCCGCCTGCCCCGCACCGGCGCTACCGCAGTGAATGATCTTGCCCGCCATCGGATCCAGCGTCGAGCGGGCCGCCGCGAACGCCGATTCGGTGCCGCCGACCATGAAAGCCAGGGTGCCCGCCACCGCACCTTTGACACCACCGGACACCGGCGCGTCGACCTGCGCGAAGCCGCGGTCGTTCGCCTGGGCGTTGATGCGGCGGGCATCGTCGACGGAGATGGTCGACGAGTCGATGAACAGGGCACCGGAAGTGGCGGCCGGCAGGATTTCGGCGTACAGGGTCTTCACAATCGATCCGCTCGGGAGCATTGTGATCACCACCTCGGCACCCACCACGGACTCGACGGCGGTCGGAAACACCTTGATGCCGTTGGCTTCCGCGGCCTCGACCGCGGCGGGTACCGGATCGAATCCGTGCACCGTGTGCCCGGCTTTCACCAGATTGGCGGCCATCGGTCCGCCCATGTTACCCAGTCCCAGAAAAGCTATCGTCGTCATTGGTTCATCGCTTTCGCATCGGGTTGTCGATAAATATTGTCACGCAATGCGCACGTTCGGTGTCAGGTTTGGCCGGTCAGGATTCGGCGAATCGTGCGGCGATCGAACGACCGACGACGACGCGCATGATCTCGTTGGTGCCCTCCAGGATCCGGTGCACCCGCAGGTCGCGCACGATCTTCTCCAGTCCGTATTCGGCGAGGTAGCCATAGCCGCCGTGCAGTTGCAGCGCCTGGTCGGCCACCGTGAAGCAGGCGTCGGTCACGTAACGTTTGGCCATCGCACAGCGCTCGACCTTGTCGGGTGCCTCGTTGTCGAGGGCCCGCGCGGCGTCGTGCAGCATCAGCCGCGATGCGCGTAGCGCGGTGGCCATGTCGGCGAGGGTGAAGCGGATCGTCGGCTCGTCGATCAGCTTGCCACCGAACGCTTCTCGCGATGCGACGTACGCCGCGGCGCGATCGAACGCCGACTGCGCCCCGCCGAGCGAGGAGGCCGCGATATTGAGCCGGCCGCCGTTGAGCCCGTTCATCGCGATTCCGAAACCGATACCCTCCTCGTTGCCGAGCAGCCGGGACGACGGAATCCGCACCCCGTCGAGGATGACCTGCGCGGTGGGCTGGGCATGCCAGCCCATCTTGCGCTCCTGCGCACCGAAACTCAGCCCGGGCGTGTCCCGGTCGACGATGAACGTGGAGATGCCGCGGGGACCGCCACCGCCGGTGCGCGCCATGACGACGTATACGTCGGAGACTCCGGCTCCGGAGATGAACTGTTTGACCCCGGTCAGCACGTAGTCGTCGCCCTCGCGTACGGCGCGGGTGGCCAGCGCCGCCGCATCCGAACCTGCGCCCGGCTCGGTGAGGCAGTAGCTGGCGACGGCCTGCATCGACGCCAGCCGCGGCACCCAGGCGCGACGCTGATCGTCGGTGCCGTACCGGTCGATCATCCACGTGCACATGTTGTGGATCGACAGGAACGCGCCGACGGCCGGGTCGGCGTGTGCGAGTTGCTCGAAGATCCGAACGCCGTCGAGCCGGGACAGTCCACTTCCGCCGACGTCCTCGGCACAGTAGATGGCCGCCATGCCCAGTTCGGCGGCCTCCCGCAGGACATCGACCGGAAAGTGGTGCGTCTGGTCCCATTCGAGCGCGAACGGCGCGATCTTCTTGGCGGCGAAGGCCGCCGCGGTCTCGGCGATGACGCGGGCGTCTTCATCGAGATCGGCATCGAAAGTTGCTGTCACCGTTGTCCTTCCGTACGCCCGGGTCAGTCCATCGTCGGGATGACGAACTCGGCACCGTCCTTGATGCCCGAGGGCCAGCGGGTGGTGACGGTCTTGGTCTTGGTGTAGAACTCGATCGACGCCGGGCCGTGCTGGTTGAGATCACCGAAGCCCGAGCGCTTCCAGCCGCCGAAGGTGTAGTACGCCACGGGAACCGGGATGGGCACGTTGACACCCACCATGCCCACCTCAACACGGGCGGTGAAGTCGCGGGCCGCGTCGCCGTCCTGGGTGAAGATCGCGACACCGTTGCCGTACTGGTGATCCGATGCCAGAGCGAGGGCTTCCTCGTAGTCGGCGGCCCGGACGATCGAGAGCACCGGGCCGAAGATCTCGTCGGTGTAGATGACCATGTCCTTGGTGACGTGATCGAACAGGGTGGGGCCGATGAAGTAGCCGCCGGACAGGTCGTGGTCGCCGAATTGCTGTTCGTCACTGCCACGTTCGCGGCCGTCGACCACCAGATCGGCGCCTTCTTCGACGCCCTTGTCGATGTAGGAACGTACACGTGCCAGGGCCGCGCCGGTGACGAGCGGTCCGTAGTCGGCCTTCGGGTCGAGGCTGTGGCCCACCCGCAGCGCGGTGACGCGGTCGATGAGCTTGGCGCGCAGCCGCTCGGCGGTCTGCTCCCCCACCGGGACTGCGACGGAGATGGCCATGCAGCGCTCGCCCGCGCTGCCGTAGCCGGCACCGATCAACGCGTCGACCACCTGGTCGAGGTTGGCGTCGGGCATGATGATCATGTGGTTCTTGGCGCCGCCGAAACACTGTGAGCGCTTGCCGTTGGCGGCGGCCGTCGAGTAGATGTACTGGGCGATATCGGAGCTGCCGACGAAGCCGAGCGCCTTCACGTCGGGATGCGTCAGAAGTGCGTCGACGGCCACCTTGTCGCCGTTGATCACCTGGAACACGCCGTCGGGCAGCCCCGCCTGGGTGAACAGTTCGGCCAGGCGCACCGGAACGGACGGATCGCGTTCGCTGGGCTTGAGGATGAAGGCGTTACCGCAGGCCAGCGCGGGCCCGGCCTTCCACAGCGGGATCATCGCCGGGAAGTTGAACGGGGTGATGCCGGCGACCACACCGAGCGGCTGGCGGATCGAGTGGATGTCGATGCCGGGGCCCGCGCCCTCGGTGAAACCGCCCTTGAGCAGGTGCGGGATGCCGACGGAGAACTCAATGACCTCGATGCCGCGCTGGATGTCACCGAGGGCGTCGGCGTGGGTCTTGCCGTGTTCGGAGCTGAGCAGGGTGGCCAGTTCGTCGGCGTTCTGGTTGACCAGGTCGATGAACTTCATCATGACGCGGGCCCGGCGCTGCGGGTTCCAGGCCGCCCAGCCGCGTTGCGCCTGCACCGCGGTGGCGACCGCGGCCGACACCTCGTCGGCCGACGCCAGCGGCACCCGCGCCTGCGTCGTGCCGGTGCTGGGGTCCAGGACGTCGGCCTGGCGGCCCTCGGTGACGGTCACCGCGGCACCGTTCAGGTAGTGCGGAACACTCCGCAGTTCTGTGAGTTGCGTCATAGTCGTTCAGCCTTTCGCGGGGCGCCGCGGGTTCCGTCGAGCGGATTGCGGCGAGTTGGATTGCGCCTGTCAGGGCCGATGATGTGCACATCCGGCCCGGTCCCCCGAAGTCGGGGGCGTGGCCCACGGGATATAATACTAGGACATCCTAGTAAATTTGCCCAGCCCCACCTACCTGCGCATATTCGGCAGAAGAAGCCGATTGGGGTAGCGTGCCTCACAACGAAAGGAGAGCTGCCACATGTCCGTCGTCATCCTTTACGGAACAGAGAGCGGCAACGCGGAGATCGTCGCCGATTCGGTGGCCGACGTGCTCACCGACTACGACCCGTCGATCTACGACATGAGCGACTACGCGGTCGAGGATCTCGACGCCGCCGACTTTTACGTCATCGTCTGCTCCACCTACGGCGACGGCGAACTGCCGACCGGCGCCGAACCGTTCGCCGAAGAACTCGACGAGAAGAAGCCGGACCTGACCGGGCTGAACTTCGCCGTCTTCGGGCTGGGCGACTCGATCTACGACGAGACGTTCAACCACGGTGGCGAGATCATGGCCAAGAAGCTGAGCGACCTCGGCGCCACCCAGGTGGGCGAGCACGGTCGTCACGACGCGGCATCCGCCGTCAAGCCGACCACGCAGGCCGAGGAATGGGCCGGCGCACTCACCTCCGTCATCGATTCCGTCACCGCCTGACCAGCGGGGGCGGTCGGCGCCTGAGACCAGCGCATATTTCACCCCCTGTTCGTGAAAATAGAGGCCTGTTGCTCATTGTTGCCGCGCATACCGCCCCTTACGGTGTTCCCATGCACCAGCCCGATGGCCACCCTCGCCCCGAGACCACCGGTTCCGTGCGGTGCACGCACCGGACCGAACTCGAGCGGCTCGCCACGCTCGACGCGGCGACCATCGACATCGCCCTGCGCGACCCGCGTGCCATGTACCCGCTGATCTCGAACGCCGTCGACCAGTATCTCGACCTCGATGACCAGGCCGATGCGGCATTTGCCGCGGGCGACAACGACGAGGCCATGTACCTGCATCAGGAGGCCGCGGCGTGGCGCGCCACGGTGACCGCCCTCAAGCGGCTCGAGATCCACGGCCGCACCACCGAATGCGCACCCCACGCCGACACCCCCGCCCATGTCAGCAGGGCCGGTATCGCATGACCGTCCGTACCCTGGTGCTGATGCGTCACGGCAAATCCGGCTATCCGCCCGGCGTTTGGGACCACGACCGGCCACTGGCCGACCGCGGCATCCGGGAGGCCGCCCTGGCCGGAGAATGGATGTCCGACGACGGGCTGAACGTCGATATGACGCTGTGCTCGACGGCCACCCGGACCCGTCAGACCTTGATGCGGACCGGCGTCGACGCGCCGACCATCTTCATCGACGACATCTACGGCGGCTCCCCGTTCGAGATCCTCGAAGCGATCCGCATCCACGTTCCCCACGACGCGGCAACGGTGCTGGTCGTCGGCCACGAGCCGGGTATGCCGGCCACCGCACTGACCCTCGACCCCGACGGCGACATCGACCGGTTCCCGACGTCGGCATACGCGATCGTCGACGTGTCCGTGCCCTGGGCCGGGATCGGTCTGGAGCCGGGCGGCGGCACTCTACGCGCCCTGCGCATTCCCCGTGAGTGAACCGATTCCCGCGGGCACGCTGAGCCGCGGTGCCCGATTCCTGCCGCGCCCGAGCGACTACAGCCAGTTGCGCACGAGTTGGCGCGCCGACGTCCTCGCGGGAGTCACCGTCGGAGTGGTCGCGTTACCGCTGGCGCTGGCATTCGGCATCTCGTCCGGTGTGGGCGCCGCCGCCGGGCTCATCACCGCCGTCGTCGCGGGGCTGGTGGCCGCGGTCTTCGGCGGATCGCACGTCCAGGTGTCCGGACCGACCGGCGCGATGGCGGTGATCCTCGCCCCGATCGTCGCCGAACACGGTATCGGCAGCATCGCGATCGTCACCATCATGTCCGGTCTGATCGTGCTCGTCGCCGGGGTCGTCGGCCTCGGGCGGGCCGTGACGTTCATTCCGTGGCCGGTGATCGAGGGGTTCACCCTCGGCATCGCCGCGATCATCTTCCTCCAGCAGGTTCCGGCCGCATTCGGCGCCACCGCACCCGCCGGTGAACGCACGTTGTTCGCGGCCATCGACGTCGTCGCACACGTGCAGTGGGGCAAGGCACTGCCCGCGCTCGCGGTGGTCGCTGCAGTCGCGGCGATGATGCTGATCCTGCCGCGGATCCACCGGTCCATCCCCGAATCGCTCACCGCGGTGATCGTGGTGACGATCGTCGCGGGACTGCTCGATGTCGACGTGGCGCAGATCGGCGAACTGCCGTCCGAACTCCCCGCGCCCGCACTGCCGGACGTCGACCTCGGTGCGCTGAAGTCACTGGCCGGGGCCGCCGCAGCGATCGCGGCGCTCGCCGCTATCGAATCCCTGCTGTCGGCACGGGTCGCGGCCACCATGTCGCCGACCGGGCCGTATGACCCCGATCGCGAACTCACCGGTCAGGGCCTGGCGTCGGTGGCGTCGGGACTGTTCGGCGGTATGCCCGCCACCGGCGCCATCGCCCGAACCGCCGTCAACGTACGGGCGGGCGCCCGTACCCGGGTCGCGGCGATCGTGCACTCGCTCGTGTTGCTGGCGGTCGTCTACCTGGCGACCGGCCCCGTCTCCGGCATCCCGCTCGCCGCACTCGCCGGTGTGCTCATGGTGACCTCGTTCCGGATGGTCTCGCCGCACACCGCGCGGTCCATCCTGCGCTCCACCCGCGCCGACGCGGCGATCTTCGCGGTGACCGCCGTGATCACCATCTGCTTCGATCTGATCGAGGCGGTGCAGATCGGGATCGTGGTGGCGGCGTTCTTCGCGCTGCGCCAAGTGGCCCGCCGCTCCAGCGTCACCCGCGAACCGCTACCCGGCCCGGCCCGCCCCGGCGACGAGCACATCGCCCTGCTGCTGCTCGACGGAGCGATGTTCTTCGGTGCGGCCGAACGTATTTCGACAGCCATCACCGGTGGTGCCGACGACCACCCCGACGTGCGCGTCGTGATCATCAGGATGTCGCGGCTGGGCATGATCGATGCGACCGGCGCACATACGCTCGCCGAGATCGTCACCGAACTCGAGGGCCGCGGCGTCACCGTCATCCTCAAAGGTGTCCAGGACGAGCATCACCAACTGCTCAGCGGTGTCGGGGTCTTCGATTCGCTCCGTCATGAGAAGCACTTGATCGGCGACCTCGACGACGCGATCGCGCACGCACGAGAACACATCGCCGAACAGACCGACATACCCGGCCGTTCCGATTCGGGGTGAATCCACCCGCGCTCGTGGTGGGATGTACGGCATGAACGATGGGCTTGTCGTGAACACCGCGTACGGACCGTATCGGGGCGTCCGGGAATCCGGTGCCGATGTCTGGAAAGGGATCCGGTTCGCGCGGGCGCAGCGCTGGCGGCGTGCCACACCGCCCGAACCGCACACCGAGGTCGTCGACGCTGCGGCATTCGGCCCGATCAGCCCGCAGGCATCGATCCCGGGCATGGACACCGGAACGCCGTCGAGCGAGGACTGCCTGTTCCTGAACGTGTGGCGGCCGACGGTCGTCACGCCGGGGACCGTGCTGCCGGTGATGGTCTGGATTCACGGCGGCGCGTACGTGCTCGGCGCGGGCAGCCAGAACCTGTACGACGGGACGCGGCTCGCGGTCGACGGCCAGGTCGTCATCGTCACCGTCAACTACCGGCTCGGTGCGCTGGGCTTCGCGGACCTGACCGCGTTCAACGAACCCGGCGAGCACGGATTCGAGTCGAATGCCGCGATGAGCGACGTACTGGCCGCACTCACCTGGGTGCGCGAGAACATCGCCGGATTCGGCGGTGACTCCGGCAGAATCACCGTGTTCGGCGAGTCGGCGGGCGCCGGCATCGTCACCACCCTGCTGACGATGCCCGCCGCCAAGGGCCTGTTCCATCGGGCCATCGCCGAAAGTTCCCCCGCCTCATCGGTTTACAGCAATACGCGGGCCGCGAAGGTGGCCGGCAACCTGCTGTCGGTACTCGACATCGGGGTCCGCGACGTAGCGCAGTTGCACGACATCGACGTCAAGCAACTCGTACGCGCGACGATGAAGGTGTACGGGCAGGTGCCTGAGGAAACGCCGGGCACTCTGGCCTTCGCGCCCGTCATCGACGGTGATCTGGTTCCGGAGCACCCGATGGATGCGTTCCGGGCCGGCCGATCGCTGTCGGTGCCGCTGCTGATCGGCACCAACAAGGACGAGGCCTCGCTGTTCGCATTGCTGCGGCCACCGCTGATGCCGGTGAAGCTCCCCGGGATCAAGAAGATGTTCGACACCATCCTCGCCGAGGATCCGACGGCGGCGGTGCCCACCCGGGAGTCGTTATCGGCGGCATACGCCGGAACGAGCACCAAGGTGGCCGGTCTCGGCATCGCCCGCGATATCGCCTTCCGTATGCCTACGATCTGGCTGGCCGAGGCACACAGCCGCCACGCACCCGTGTACCTGTACCGATTCGATTGGGCCACAAAGGTGATGAAGGCGCTGCGAATGGGCGCCACCCACGCCACCGAACTCCCGTACGTGTGGGGCAATCCGATCCTGCGCGGCAAGGTCGGCGCCGCGTTCCGCCTCGACGGCCGCAAGACCGGTGAGGACGTCTCATACCGGATGCGCAGACGCTGGACCGCGTTCGCTCATCTGGCGACACCGTCGGGTGTCGAGCCCCATTGGCCGGCCTTCGACGAACACGTACGCTCGACGTTGGTCATCGACGCCACCGACAGCGTCGTCGACGACCTGGACGCGGCAATCCGGCAGGCATGGGGAGATGAGACCCTGCACTATCGGTAGCCGGCACCGACGAGCATTGGAGCAGCACCGACCGTGGCAGTCTTGAAGAACGGTGACCGGATTTCCGCGGCGACAGCGGTGCCCACGGAATCGGAAAGTGCTGTGGCACAATGAGTTCAGCGCCCGTCATAGCTGACTACATTGTGGTCGGCGCTGGTTCGGCCGGCTCGATCGTGGCCACCAGGCTGGCCGCGGCCGGTGCCGACGTGATCGTCGTCGAGGCCGGTGGCACCGACCGCCGGCCCGATGTGGTTGCCGGGCCGGGCATGTTGTCGCTGTTCGCCACCGCCAACTGGAAATACGAATGCACCCCCGACCCCAGTCGCGGCGGGGTGGCCGAGCGGTTCGCATCCGGTCGCATCGTCGGCGGCAGCGGCTCCATCAACGCGATGGTCTACGTGCGCGGGCGCCGCTCCGACTACGACGACTGGGCCGCGACCGGCTGCGACGGCTGGTCGTATGACGATGTGCTGCCGCATTTCCGGGCCATCGAGAACTGGGTCGACGGCGCCGACGAGTACCGCGGCGATGCCGGCCCGATCTCGGTGTCGTGGTGCGGACACGATCACCCCGTCGACGACGCGTTCATCGCCGCGGCCGTCGACGCCGGACACGAGCCGAACCCGGACTACAACGGCGCATCGCAGACGGGTGTGTCCAAGAGTCAGACTAATCAGCGACGAGGGTTCCGGTCGTCGTCGGCGCGGGCGTTTATGCACCGCGCCCCACGCGACCGGCGACCACGACTGCTGACCCGCACCCACGCGGAGCGGATCGTCGTCGAGAACGGTCGGGCAACCGGAATCGACTGTGGTGGAACGATTCTGCGGGCCCGCGAGGAAGTGATACTGTGCGCCGGAGCGATCGGATCGGCGGCACTGCTGCTGCGATCCGGGATCGGGCCCGACGGGGAGATCGCGAATCTGCCCGGAGTAGGCGAGAACTTCCAGGATCACCTTTCGGTCACCCAGTACTGGGAATCGAAAGTCCCCACCGCCAACACCATGGGACCGATCGACGCGGTCAGGGCCGCGGCATCTTTCGCAGCCTCCGGAACCGGCACTATTGCCGCCAGTCCCTTTGAGGCGCAACTGTTCACCGACGAGTTTCAGGTGGCGGTCACCCCCATCCACTACACCATCGGGCGTGTCGACGGCCGCACCCGCATCGAACGCAAGGACGCGTTCACCGTCTATTCGGTGCTCATGCATCCGCAGGGCCGTGGCCGGGTCATCCTGCGCGACAGCCGACCGGTGGTCGACTTCGCCCGGCTCGGCCACCCCGCCGACGTCGACGCCCTGCTACGCGGCGCCCGGCTGGTCCGCGACCTCGTCGAATCACCCGCGATGACACCCGTGCGGGGCCGCAGCAAGAACCGCGACGACCTCACCGGACCGGACTGGCTGACCCAGCACGAGGGCAGCATCTATCATGCCGTCGGCACCTGCGCGATGGGCACCGTCGTCGACCCCGACCTGCGTCTACGCGGCATCGCCGGCCTGCGGATCGCCGACGCATCGGTGATGCCCACGCTGACGTCGGGAAACACGAACGCCCCCACCATGATGATCGCCCACCGCGGCGCCGACCTGATCCTGCACGGCTGACCTATGGGTTCCACTCGAAACGGGGTGGATCTTCCCCCATTGTTCGTTCTTCCTGTCGCCCCCAAGCCGCCAGGAAGAACGTTCCGGGGCCAAATGCGTGGCCGGATGATTCGAGCACTCCCCTACCCGACCCCCATCCGACCACGCGGCCCCTCCCCCGGTCTGCGACCCCGTCCGCCGTTCCGCCGTGTATGCCTCACCCCTCGAAAGGCACAACTCGACCGGCCGAAAACCTCTCACCCTCGGTGGTTTGCTCGCGCTGCGACACCCGGCCGTCAAGCCCCCCTGTTGGCCCACAACACGATTCACCCCGAGGCGATTCACCCCGATGCCAGACGGTCTGTCGACCGGTTCGCGGCCAACCCCGCCCGACTCCCCAGTAACTTACCTGTACGTAGGTTACTACAGCGTAGGGTAACGCCCGCCATGCCCGATGTCTACGTGTCCCACCTCATTTGACTTGGCAAAGTCTGTTTACAACCACGTATGCTCGCTGGCGCGCCGCACCGCGAGCATGCCGTACGCCCGGACCACACCTGTGTGCATAATCGAGTAGGAGGGCCGGGTTTCCCGGCCCTCCTCTCACACCACCGGACGTGCG
>NZ_CALLZT010000147.1:0-8830 GCF_937858515.1 uncultured Gordonia sp.
ACCTTCTTGATCCCTGAGGCCGAAGCGACGAAGGAGCGAGGGTCACGAAGGGTCCGGTGAGGTCCGCACATGTGGTCACCACATCCGAACCAACATCAACTACAACCAGCGGTGGTGCCGGAACACCGCGAACAGCCCCACGCAGATCACCGCGAGAAATGCGAGCAGGGAGTAGAACGCCCAGACGTGGCTGGTCGCGGGCATGTGTTCGAAGTTCATCCCGAAGATTCCGGCGATCATCGTCGGCACCGCGCCGATCGCCACCCAGGCCGAGATCTTGCGCATGTCGGTGTTCTGCTGGATGCCGACTTTCGCTGTGGCGGCATCGAGCAGCGATGACAGCACCTGGTCGTGTTCGACGATCTGCTCGATGACCATCGCGAGGTGGTCGGCGACGTCGCCGAGGTAGCGCCGGATCTCGGTGGGGACACCGCGCCGGTCGGGTGAGGTAAGCGCGATCAGCGGACCGGTAAGCGGTGCCACCGCCCGGCGCAGTTCGAGGACCTCCCGTTTGAGCATGTACACCGGTTCGATCCGCACCCGGCGCCGATTGAGGGCGAACACCTCGTCCTCGATTGCTTCGACATCTGCGTCCATCTTCTCGGCGACCGCCAGGTAGGAGTCGACGACACGGTCGGCGATGGCGTGCAGTGCGGCCATCGGGCCGAGCGCGAGGAGTTCGGGGCGTTCTTCGAGCCGGTGGCGGACCCCGGACAGGTGGGTGTGGTCGCCGTGGCGCACGGTGATGACGAAGTCGGGTCCGGTGAAGATCATGATCTCCCCGGTCTCCACCACTTCGCTGGCCTGGTCGATCGATTCGTGTTCGACGTATTTCACGGTGCGCAGGATCAGGAACTGGATGTCGTCGTACACCTCGAGTTTGGGTCGCTGGTGGGCGTGGATGGCGTCCTCGATGGCCAGTTCGTGCAGGCCGAACAGCTCTCCGACGTCCTGCATCTGTTTGGCATCAGGTGCGTGCAGCCCGAGCCAGACGAATCCGTTGCGGTCTTTGCGGACCTTCTCGAGTGCTTTGGTGTAGGAGATGTTGCCGGGTGTGCGGGCGCCGTCGACGTAGACCGCGCAGTCGACGACGGCCCGCGCCACGGGTACGGGAACGGTCGGCAGCGGCGGTCGTGACGGTCGTCGCGTCGTCGGTCGTGAGCGGGTCAACCCGGCGCGTAGGTGCGGCATCGAGGGCACCTATCAGATGGTAGTGCGCAACCGCCCCCGGCGTTCCGGAGTCGACGACGCTCGCACGATACCGTGGGACCGGTGAGCAGCAGAGCGTGGACGTTGATGTGCGTGATCGCCGTTCTGGGGTCGACGGCGACGGCCTGCGACGCCCCGGGGCAGGCGCCGCACCATCAGCTGGTGGTGGGGGCCGCCGATACCCCGATGATGCGGGTGGTGGCCGGGATCTATGCGGGGGCATTGCGCCGGGGTGGTGCCGACGTGTCGGAGCGGGTGCTGATCGGCGACGACCGGCGGCTCCTGGAGGCGATGTCGGCGGCCGATGTCGACCTGTTCGGTGCGTTCACCGGCACGCTACTGACCGGGCTGGCGCCGCAGGCGGTGGCGCTGACCGCGGACGAGGTGTTCACAGAGTTGAATCATTCACTGCCACAAGGGGTATCAGTGGGAGATCCGACGCTGGTCACCACCGACGATCAGGCAGGACGGGCGCAGGTTCTGGTACCGGTGTACCGCTCGGCGGTGCTGTCCCGGCGCGAGATGAAGAGCGTCAACAAGGTGGCCGGTGAGTTGACGACCGCCGATCTGGAGACGCTGACCGACCGGGCCCGAAACGGCAGTGAGCCACGCGACCTTGCGGCCTCGTGGCTCACCGAGCACGGCATGTGAGCCGGGCGTGCCTACTTCGCCTTGCTGAGCGCGAATGCGGTGACGCGCGCGCCCACGCCCTGATACTTGGAGGCCACCAGGCGCACCGACAGGTCGAGAATCTTGGCGTCTGCGCCGATGAGCACCCGCGCCTTGCCCTTGCGCACCCCGTCGAGAATGACGTCGGCCGCCTTGGCCGCGGAAGTGTGTGCCAGGTACTTGTCGAAGAACTCGGCGGTCGCCTTCTGGTCGTGTTCACCGGAAGTGGTGGCATTGCGGGCGATGGCGGTCTTGATTCCGCCGGGATGCACGCAGGTCACCTTCACCGGATGTTTGGCGACGATCATCTCCTGATTGAGTGCCTCCGTGAAGCCGCGCACCGCGAACTTGGCGGCGTTGTAGGCGGCCTGACCGGGTTCGGCCAGCAGACCGAACAGTGACGACACGTTGATGACATGTCCGTCGCCGGAGGCGATCAGGTACGGCAGAAATGCCTTGGTGCCGTTGACGACTCCCCAGAAGTCGATGTCGATGACGCGTTCGATGTCCTTGAAGTCGGTGTGCTCCACCTCGCCGTGGTGGGCGATTCCGGCATTGTTGAATATCGCGTTGACGCCGCCGAAATGCGTGGCAACTGTCTCGGCGTAGTCCAGAACAGCTTGGCGCTCAGTGACATTCAGTGTCTGCGTATGAACCTGCGCACCCGCCTCGCGGACCAGCCGTTCGGTGGTGGCCAGCCCGGCGGCATCGACGTCGGAGATCGCTACCTTGGCACCCTTCTGGGCTAATTTGACAGCCAGTTCGCGGCCGATACCCGACCCCGCCCCGGTGACCACGACGACTTTGTCCCGAAAATCTTTCATCTTGCGCTCCTGTCGTTGTGCGGTGTCAGGCCGAGACGGTGGCGTCGGCGCGCTCGACGTCGTACGCGGCGATGTCGAATTCCTTGGTGATTCGGCGGAAGTTGAACGTGAATCCCGGCCACAGCGTGGTGATGTTGCCGTTCTGGTCCTGGTAGTAGGAGGCGCAGCCGCCGGTGAGCCACACGCTGTTGCGCAGCCCGTGCTGGACGCTGTTGTTGAACTCGTCCTGGGCGTCGGCCTTCACCTCGGTGCGGGTGATGCCCTGGTCGCGGACCTGCTTGAAGTAGCTGACCAGGTAGTTGAGCTGCGATTCGATCATGTACACGATCGAGGTGTGGCCCAGGCCCGTTGACGGGCCGACCATCAGCAGCATGTTGGGGAAGCCGTGGACGAAGGTGCCCTTGTAGGCCTGCATGCCCGTGTGTTCCCAGGCCTGGGCGAGGCTGCGGCCCTGCGTGCCGATGATCGTCTCGAACATCGGGGAGTCGGTGACGTGGAAGCCGGTGGCCACCACGATCACGTCGACCTCACGCTCGGTGCCGTCCTTGGTCACCACGCCGCTGCCGGTGATCTTGCTGATGCCGTCGGTGACCAGGTCGACATTCGGCCGGGCGATCGCCGGGTACCAATTGTTGGACCGCAGGATGCGTTTGCAGCCGACCGCGAACTTCGGGGTGACCTTCTCGCGCAGCTCGGGATCCTTGATGGACTTGGCGATGTTGCCGCGGCACACCAGCTCGACAGGCTTGAGTGCCTTGGGGGAGTAGGTGAGTCCGAACGCGGTGACCTCGTTGAGTCCGTACACGGTGGCTCGCATCAGTTTCTGCACGCCGGGCACGTTCTTGAACGCCCAGTTCTCGGCGCGGTGGTAAGTGCGCTCGGTGCGCGGCACGATCCACGGGGCGGTGCGCTGGTACACGTCGAGGCGTCCGGCGATCTTGGCGATCTCGGGGACGAGCTGGATCGCCGAGGCGCCGGTGCCGATGACCGCGACGCGTTTGCCGGTGAAGTCGTAGTCGTTGTCCCAGCGGGCCGAGTGGATGATCTTGCCGCCGAAGCTGTCGATGCCGTCGATGTCGGGCAGGTTCGGTTCGCACAGCGGGCCGGCCGCGGCGACGACGGTCCGGGCACTGTAGTGCTCGGTCGTGCCGTTGCGGGTCACCTCGAGGTGCCAGCGGTTCTCGTCCTCGTTCCACTCCGCGCGGGTGACGTCCGAGCCCCATCGGGTCTTGGCCTCGATGTTGTATTTGACGGCGACGTCGTTGATGTACCTGTGGATTTCGGGCTGATGGCCGTAGGAGCGGGTCCAGTCGGGGTTGAGCTCGAACGAGTACGAGTAGAGCTGCGAGGGTACGTCGCAGGCGGCACCGGGGTAGGTGTTGTCGCGCCAGGTGCCACCGAAGTTCTGGCCGCGGTCGAGGACGACGAAGTCGTCGACGCCGTTCTGCTTGAGTTTGATGGCTGCGCCGAGTCCGGAGAAGCCTGCGCCGATGATGGCGACCTGAACATCGTTCGTTGTCATGCGACCTACCATAAAGCGCTATTGAACGTCAGTCAATACACTATTGAGTATCGGTCAGTAACCGGCTATGGTGGTGTGGTCGCCAGTTCGGAGTTGAGCGCCTTTCGCCGGGGAAGGTGAAGGGTACAAGGCCCTCCGGGCTGGCGACCGTAATGTGGGAAATGCGACGGGTGTGGTGATACGCCGGGTGCGGCGATATGGAGGAGCGGTTCGTGACGAGCACAACGGATCGGCCCACGGCATCGCCCCGAAAGCCCCGCCGCACCCGGATGAGCCCGGAGGCCCGCCGCGAGCAGCTCATCGAACTCGGGTTGACGATGGTCCGTGAGTGTCCTATCGAGGACGTGTCCATCGACGCGATCGCCGACGCCGCCGGTGTCTCCCGGGCGCTGCTGTTCCACTACTTCGAGTCCAAACAGGATTTCCACGTCGCACTGGCCCAGGCGCAGGCCGATCGGATGCTCGCCTGCACCGCACCCGACGCCTCCCTCGGTGATCCGATCGAGGTCTTGAAGAAGTCGATGGGTGCGTTCATCGACTACGTCAGCGAGAACCGCATCGCCTATATGGCGCTGATCCGCGGTGCCGCCAGCTCCGACCCGGCGATGCGTGCGGTGTTCGACTCCACCCGCGCCGCCATGGCCGAACGCATCTATACCCACGCACCCGCCCTCGGCGTCGAGGTCACCCCGATCGTCCGGCTCGCCGTCCACGGCTGGATCGCCTTCGTCGAGGAGACCACCATCAACTGGTTCACCACCCACGACATCACCCGCGACGACCTCGTCACCCTGGTCACCACGGCCCTGCCCGCCATAGCCACCGGCGCCGCCCTCACCGACACCTGACCGCGTTTCCCGCGTCGCAAACTCCGTCGCGCGATCCGGATATCGCGACAATCAATTCGCGGCACGAAGTCCACTACGCGGGAACTACTGACCGCATTCAGGCGGACAGGAATACCTCGTCGTTGTGCCATTCGAGGAACTCTTTCGCCGGCCGGTCAGCGCGTTTTGCGGGTACGTCGATGGTGGTGCCCTCGCGCTGGTAGAACCAGTCGCCGTTGCCGAACTGTTCACGCAGTGCCGGGCTGACCCGCAGGCGATGCCGGAGGTCGACACCGAGATAGCCGCGGTCGAACAACGTATGGACGTCGGATCGAAGGAGCAGTCCGTTGTCGATTCGATGGATGCCACCGGCGGCCACGGGCAGGATGTGCGCAGCCTCGAGCACGGGCCGGACCTTGTCGCCGGTGATGGCGCAACGATGATTGTATGTTTCGGCGATCACCGCCTTGAATGCCTGCTGGCCGATACGAGGAACCGTCAACGTCGGTGATCCGTGCGTGGTCTCGGATAGGGCGCCTGCTTTGCTGTACTCCGATCCGGCGAGCAATTCATACCGCAGCAATGCCTCGACAACCGAGTGTCCCGCGCCGATGTCGGCCAGGTCGTACTTACGGCCGCGAACGAGGTTGGGGGCGAAATCATCTGGTGCGGGCAGGGTTTCGGATTCCGCAAAGAAGGTCACATCTTGGAGGAAGACGCAGCCGATCAGCGGATCCTCGAATCTGGTGATCGGTCTGCGAGCATAGTGTTCGATGCTCCCACGCAGCATTTCGAGTGAGGCGACACCGTTGGCGGTGCCCAAGAGACGCCATGCCTC
Organism: uncultured Gordonia sp.; assembly: GCF_937858515.1. NCBI lineage: Bacteria > Bacillati > Actinomycetota > Actinomycetes > Mycobacteriales > Gordoniaceae > Gordonia > uncultured Gordonia sp. Next base: position 5,890 of record NZ_CALLZT010000147.1, read on the forward strand.
GCTGATTGTCTCGCGCGCGAACCCCGAGAACAGGCCGACGCCCACAATCCGGTTGCTGATCTCCGGGTGGGACCGCTCGACGTGGGTCTTGAACACGAAGGGCTGCCCTGGACTCAGTGCCTGGAACCCCTGCTTCGGGCTCGGAAACCAGAAGTTGACCTCGTCGTGGTGAGGACCGGTCGCCAGGAGTCGGCGGTACCAGTCGCGGTCGGTCACGCCCACGTATGCCCGCATCGGTCGAGGGTCGTCAGTGGCCGGTGGTGAAGCGCCGGCGCACGTGGTTGCGCTGCTCGATCTCATCGACAAAGGCGACGGCGAGGCGGGTGTTGTGCGCGATCGATCTGCTCATGGGTTCCATAACTACCCGGTCCGCCGAGGATATTCCGCCGTTCGCCGTCTCCGATCGGCGACAACCCTCCTCGGCCCGGCGAGGGCAGTAGCGTCGTGGTCATGGCTGCCGACGCACCTATCACGATCTTCGGGCCCGACTTCCCGTTCGCCTACGACGACTGGCTGCGCCATCCGGCCGGCCTCGGCACCGTACCCGGCGAGGCGCTCGGTGCGGAAGTGGCGGTGATCGGCGCGGGTATGGCGGGGATGGTCGCCGCGTACGAGTTGATGAAGCTCGGTCTCAAACCGGTTGTGTACGAGGCCGAACGCATTGGTGGTCGACTGCGTTCGGAACCGTTCGTCCCCGGCGAGCCGGAGATCGCTGAACTCGGCGGGATGCGTTTTCCGATCTCGTCGCGGGCCTTCTTCCACTACGTCGACATGTTCGGCCTGACCGCGCGGCCGTTTCCCAATCCGCTCACCCCGGCGTCGGGGTCCACGGTCATCGATATCGGTGGCCAGACCCTTTATGCGCGGACTCTCAACGACCTGCCGGAGATCTATCGCGAGATCGCGAATGCCTGGGATGCCGCGCTCGAACGGATCGCCGGATTCGGTGACCTGCAGGATGCGATTCGCCGCCGGGACACCGACGCGCTCAAAGAGCGATGGAACACACTGGTCCGGGAGTGGGACGACCGGAGCTTCTACGATTTCCTCGCCACCTCCGACGAGTTCGGTTCACTTTCTTATCGCCATCGGGAATTATTCGGGCAGGTCGGGTTCGGAACCGGTGGTTGGGATTCGGATTTCGCCAATTCGATGCTGGAAATCCTCCGGGTGGTGGTGACGGCCTGCGACAGCGATCAGTTTCTCATCGAAGGCGGCTCCGAGCAGGTGCCCCGCCGGTTGTGGTCGCACGCACCCGGGAACATCGCGCACTGGCCGGCCGGAACGAGTCTGTCGTCGCTGCACCGCGGTGCGCCGAAGGCCGGCGTCGCGAGGATCCGGCGCCTGGGTGCCGATCGGATCGAGGTGACCGACCGGTGGGGTGATGCGAACGTGTACCCGGCCGTGGTGGCGACGTGCCAGGCGTGGCTGCTGTCGACCGAGATCGATTGCGATGAAACGCTGTTCAGTCAGGATATGTGGATGGCACTGGACCGCACCCGCTACATGCAGTCGTCGAAGACCTTCGTCATGGTCGACCGGCCGTTCTGGAAGGACATCGACCCGGCTACCGGCCGGGATGTGATGAGTATGACGCTGACCGACAGGCTCACCCGCGGCACGTACTTCTTCGACAACGGACCCGACCGGCCCGCGGTCATCTGCCTCACCTACACGTGGATGTCGGACGCACTGAAAGTACTGCCTCACCCGGTCGAGCGGCGCGTCGAATTGGCATTGTCGGCCCTGCGGAAGATCTATCCGGATGTGGATATAGAAAAGCATATCGTGGGCAGGCCGTTGACGGTGTCCTGGGAGGACGAACCACATTTTCTGGGTGCATTCAAGGGTGCGTTGCCCGGTCACTACCGTTACAACACCAGGATGTACGGGCATTTTCACAACCAGGCCGCACTTCCGGATGCCGAGCGCGGAATCTTCATCGCCGGTGACGACGTTTCGTTCATGCCGGCCTGGGTGGAGGGGGCCGTTCAAACCGGATTGAATGCGGTGTGGGGTGTTCTTTCGCATTTCGGTGGGCACACCTCGGCCGAGAATCCGGGGCCGGGTGATCTGTACGCTCGGTTGGGACCCATCGATATCGGAGACTGATCGCATTGCCGGAGACACTGAGATTGGCGTTGTGGCAGTGTGCGCCGCTGCCTCGGGCGCAGTCACAGGCCGATGATCACGCAGTCGCGGACAACCTCGCGCGGCTGGAGGCCACACTGGCACAGGTGTCGGGCACCGTCGACCTGCTGGTCACACCTGAAATGTTCGTCTCCGGCTACAACGTGGGCGCCGAGGCGGCCCGGTTCCGCGCAGATCCGGTGCTGCGCGACATGACGATCCCACCGGTCGATGGTTCCATCGCCGATGCCCTCTCGCATATGTGTGCCCGGCACCGGGTGGCCGTCGTCTACGGCTGCGGCGAGATCGGCGACGACGGATCGGTCTACAACACCGCCAGGATCGTCGACGCAGCCGGTGTGCATTTGTGCAGTCATCACAAGTCGCACCTGTACGGCGGCCTCGATCGGGACATGTTCACGGCCGGCACCGAACCAGCCCCGGTCATCGAGTTCTGTGGCTGGCGTGTCGGCCTGCTCATCTGTTACGAGGTCGAATTCCCGGAGATGACCCGGTCGCTGGCGGCCCGCGGCGCCGACCTGATCTGCGTGCCCACCGCCAACATGGTCGAATACAACGACGTGCAGCGGGTTCTATTGCCCTCCAGGGCTCTGGAGAACCAGGTCTTCCTCGCCTACGCCAACTACATCGGCACCGAAGGAGACCTGACGTACGGCGGGCTCAGCGTCATACCCGGCCCCCCCGGTGCGCCCGTCCCCGCGAACCCCCGCGTGGCCGGCCTCGTCACCGCCACACCCGTCCGCGCCGAGGCGAGGTCGTTGTGGCTCGCGCGCGAACTCGTCAAAGCCCC
>NZ_CALLZT010000148.1:0-15098 GCF_937858515.1 uncultured Gordonia sp.
GGATGCTGCAGCTCACCGGCGTGGTGGAGGAGCGTGCGATGCGCGCGCAGTACCTCGACCGGATGGATATCGAACGCGAGCGTGGCATCACCATCAAGGCGCAGAACGTTCGGCTGCCGTGGAAGGTCGGTGACGAGGACTACGTCATCCACCTGATCGACACCCCCGGACACGTCGACTTCACCTACGAGGTGAGCCGTGCGTTGGAGGCGTGCGAGGGGGCTGTGCTGCTCGTCGACGCCGCTCAGGGTATCGAGGCGCAGACGCTGGCCAACCTGTACCTGGCGATGGACAACGACCTCACCATTATTCCGGTGCTCAACAAGATCGACCTGCCCGCCGCCGACCCGGACCGGTATGCCGGTGAGATCGCGCACATCATCGGGTGCGAACCCGGCGAGGTGCTGCGGGTGTCGGGGAAGACCGGTGTGGGCGTGGCCGAGTTGCTCGATGAGGTGATCCGGTTGGTGCCGGCCCCTGAGGGTGACCCGGACGCGCCGGCGCGGGCGATGATCTTCGATTCGGTTTACGACACCTACCGCGGTGTGGTCACATACGTGCGCGTGGTCGACGGCAAGATCGTGCCGCGCGAGAAGATCGCCATGATGTCGACCGGGGCCACCCACGAACTCCTCGAGGTGGGCATCGTCTCGCCCGAACCCAAATCGTCGCGCGGACTGGGCGTGGGTGAGGTGGGCTACCTCATCACCGGTGTGAAGGACGTGCGGCAGTCGAAGGTCGGCGACACTGTCACCACCGCCCGGCACGGTGCCACCGAGGCACTCACCGGATACCGCGAACCGCGGCCGATGGTGTATTCGGGCCTGTATCCGGTCGACGGATCGGACTACCCGGTGCTGCGCGAGGCGCTGGACAAACTGCAACTCAACGACGCCGCGCTCACGTACGAGCCGGAGACGTCGGTGGCGCTCGGTTTCGGCTTCCGGTGCGGCTTCCTGGGACTGCTGCACATGGAGATCACGCGTGAGCGCCTCGAACGCGAATTCGGCCTGGATCTGATCTCCACAGCGCCCAACGTGGTGTACCGGGTGATCATGGACGACGGCGCTGAACATATCGTCACCAACCCGTCGGACTGGCCGGAAGGTAAGTCGCGCACCATCTTCGAGCCCATCGTGAAGATGACGGTGATTGCGCCGAGCGAGTTCATCGGCGCCATCATGGAACTGTGCCAGTCCCGGCGCGGCGACCTCGGCGGCATGGACTATCTGTCGGAGACCCGCGTGGAGATGCGGTACACGATGCCGCTGGCGGAGATCATCTTCGACTTCTTCGACGCACTCAAATCCCGCACCCGCGGCTACGCCAGCCTCGACTACGAGGAGGCCGGCGAGCAGGAAGCCGACTTGGTGAAGGTCGATATCCTGCTGCAGGGTGAGGCGGTGGACGCGTTCAGCGCCATCGTGCACAAGGACGCGGCCTACACGTACGGCAACAAGATGGCCCTCAAACTCAAGGAACTCATCCCGCGCCAGCAGTTCGAGGTGCCGATCCAGGCGGCGATCGGCTCGAAGATCATTGCGCGCGAGAATATCCGGGCTATCCGAAAGGATGTTCTCGCCAAGTGCTACGGCGGTGACATCTCCCGTAAACGCAAACTGCTTGAGAAGCAGAAAGAGGGCAAGAAGCGGATGAAGACGATCGGTCGCGTCGATGTGCCGCAGGAAGCATTCGTCGCGGCGCTCTCGACCGATCAGTCCGGCGACAAGCCGAAGGGCAAGTGAGATGAATCCCGTTCTCGCGCAGTCGGAACTGCCGCACGGTCTGCCGGATTTCGCGTCGATCTCCGACGATGATTTCCTGCCCGCATTCACTGAGGCGATGGCGACACACCTCGCAGAGGTGGAACAGATCGCGGCCGATCCCGGACCCGCGACATTCGCCAACACCGCCGAGGCGCTGGAGTTGTGCGGCCGGGACCTGGCACGGGTGAGCGGTGTCTTCTTCAACCTCGTCGGCCCGGACACCAATCCGAAACGCAACGAGATCGCCCAGCACCTGTCGACGGCGCTCACCGATCACTTCAACACCATCGCGATGAATCCCGAACTGTTCGCACGTATTTCGTCGCTGCACGAGCGGGCCGATGAACTCGGGCTGTCCGAGCCGCAGCGCCGGTTGCTCGACAAGCAGTACCGCAGCTCGGTGCGGTCGGGGGCCGGACTCGCGCCGGACGGACAGGCACAGATACGGGAGATCTCCTCGCGGCTGGCATACCTGACCACCACGTTCTCGCAGCTTCTCCTCGACGACACCAACGACTCCGCCGTGCTTGTCGACGACGTCGCCGAAGTCGACGGGTTGTCGGCCGCCGAGATCGCCGCCGCCGCCCGGGCCGCCACTGAAGCCGGACATGACGGCAAACATCTTCTGGCGCTGCAACTTCCGACGAGCCAGTCGGTGCTCGCCTCCCTGGCCGATCCCGCACTGCGGCAACGGATTCTCGATGCGTCGGTACGACGATGCCTGCGCGGTAATGATTTCGACACCCGCGACATCGTGTTGGAGATCGTGCGGCTGCGGGCCCGCCGAGCTGAACTGCTCGGCTACCGGACACACGCCGACTACGTGATCGCCGAGGAAACCGCACCCGGCCCCGACGCCGTCGACAAGCTGCTCACCGAGCTGGCCGCGTCGGCGATGCGGGCGGGTTCTTCTGAGCTCGCGCGGCTCAGCGAACTCGCGGGCGGTGCGCTCGGTCCCGCGGATGTCACCTACTGGCTTGCGCAGGAGCGCAAGGCCAATGCCTCGGTCGACCTGAGCGCGTTCACCGACTACTGCGAACTCGACCGGGTACTCAACGACGGTGTGTTCTACGCCGCGGGTGTGCTGTACGGGCTGCGGTTCTCCCCACGCCCCGACCTACACGGCTACCACCCCGACGTGCGGGCGTGGGAGGTCCATGACGATGCCGGCACCAGCGTCGGGCTGTATCTCGGTGATTTCTATGCCCGGCCGTCCAAACGTGGTGGGGCGTGGATGAACAGCATCGTCGACCAGTCGGCCGCGCTGCGCAGCACACCGGTGATCGTCAACGTGCTGAATCTGACCAAACCCGACGCGGGTGAGCCGTGTCTGCTGTCAACCGACCAGTTGACGACGCTGTTCCACGAATTCGGGCACACGCTGCACGGGTTGCTGTCGTCGGTGGAGTATCCGTCGCAATCGGGTACCTCGGTGCCGCGTGACTTCGTCGAATTCCCGTCGCAGGTCAACGAGATGTGGGTGCTGCACTCCGACGTGCTTGCTCACTACGCCCGGCATCACGGTACCGGTGAACCGATTCCCGTCGAACTGGCGCAGGCCGCGCGTGAGGCGGCCAACACCGAAACCGCGCACGGCACTATCGAATATCTGGCGGCGGCAGTGCTGGATCTGGCGTGGCATCGGCTGAGCACCCAGGAGGCCGAAGCGGTCACCGATGTCGAGGCGTTCGAGCGTGGTGCGCTGGTGAAGGCGGGGCTGGCGTCCGATCTCATTCCACCGCGGTATCGCACGGCGTACTTCAACCACATCTTCGGTGGGGGGTACTCGGCCGGGTACTACTCGTATATCTGGTCGGAGATCCTCGACGCCGAGACCGAGCAGTGGTTCCTCGCCGAGGGCGGGTTGTCGCGCGAGAACGGTCGGCGGTTCGTTGAGTCGACGCTCTCGCGTGGTGACAGTGTGGATCCGCTTGTCGCGCACCGGGAACTGATCGGGCGTACGCCGAGTGTCGATCCGTTGCTGCGGCGGCGGGGGCTGGCGGTGGTGTGAACCGCTGGGTGCGGGTTTGAGGTGGGTGCGTCAGGATTCGAAAGGTCACCTGACCCTTCGTGACCCTCGCTCCTCCGTCGCTTCGGCCTCAGGGATCAAGAAGGTGTCCGCTCGTTCGTTGCTTCGGTCTCTGGGATCAAGAAGGTGTCCGCTCGTTCGTTGCTTCGGCTTTAGGGATCGAGGAGGTGTCTGTTCGTTCGTTGCTTCGGCTTCAGGGATCAAGAAGGTGTCCGCTTCTCACTGCTTTGGTCTCGGGGATCAAGATGGTGGGTGGACGTAGGATTGCGATCAGGATGAATGAAAGTTCCGCACGGATGCGGACCGGCGAGGTGAGATGGCAGTGACGGCGTTCCTGGATTGGTGGGACGGTGTCGAGGAGTGGCTGACCGGACTGTCGTTCGTGCCGCAACTGCTGGTGACCCTCGTCGTGGTGGTGCCGTTGGCCGTCGGGGCCGCGGTGGTGCTGAATCTGCTGGTAGAGGCGATGACCGGTCTTGTCGACCGGCGGCGGTTTCTCGACGACGATGGGACTGGGCTGTAGCTGATGATTCGTTCGCGTGTGACGATGGCGCTGCTCGCGCTCATTATTCTGGTGATCATCGCGTGGCTGATCACCCGCTGAAACCCCAGGTCAGCAGGGTTCGGATCAGCGTGATTGCAAGGCGCCTCCCGACGCTCTGACATTGCTAGCTTGTATCGGCATCAGTCTTCATGGCTCCCGACGGGGGAGTCGACCATGCCGGTGAGGAGAGCAATGAACAGAAGGGCCAGATCATGGCGTGCCATGGCGACCGGACTGGTCGCGCTCTGCGCGGCCGGCACCGTGACCGCCTGCGGCGGCGGATCGACCGACGAACCCGGTGGTGAGGACATCTCCAGCGGCAGCCAGCACATCAACCTTGTTGCGTACGCCGTCCCCAAGGCCGGATTCGACCTGATCATCCCGGCCTTCAGGGAAACCGATGAGGGGCGCGACGTGGGATTCTCCCAGTCCTACGGGGCGTCGGGCGACCAGTCCCGCAAGGTTGCGCGCCGGGTTCCCGCGGACGTCGTCAACTTCTCCGTCGACCCCGACATCACCCGCCTCGTCAAAGAGGGCGTCGTCGACAAGGACTGGCAGGACCAGGCGCCCAACAAGTCGACGCCGTTCGGTTCGGTGGTCGCGCTGGTGGTACGCAAGGGCAACCCCAAGAACATCAAGGACTGGGACGATCTGCTCAAGCCCGGTGTTCAGGTGGTCACCCCCAACCCGGGCAGCTCGGGTTCGGCGAAGTGGAACCTGCTCGCCCCGTTCTCGGCGAAGAGCAACGGTGGCCGAGACGTGCAGGCCGGCCTCGACTACGTGAGCGAGCTGATCCGCAATCACGTGACCGTCGTGCCCAAATCGGGCCGCGAAGCGACCACCGCATTCGAGCAGGGCCAGGGCGACGTGCTGATCAGCTACGAGAACGAAGCGATCATGCTCGAACGGCAGAACGCGACGTCATCGAAGAATCAGCAGGTCGACTACGTGCTGCCGCCGCAGACCTTCAAGATCGAGAACCCGGCGGCCGTCGTGAACACCTCGGACCATAAGACCGCGGCCAAGGCATTCGTCGACTTCCTGTTCACCCCCGAGGCACAGCGGCTCTGGGCCAAGCAGGGGTTCCGGCCGGTGGTACCCGAGGTCATCGCAGAGACGGCCGACCAGTTCCCCGGCCATATCGAGAAGCTGTGGACCATCGACGAGATCGGCAAGGTGCTCGGTGAAGGCACCGCGGCCAAGAACGACGGCAAGGACCTGACCGGCTGGAAAGCGGTCGACGGCGCGCTCTTCGGCTCCAAGGGCGCCATCACCAAGATCTACAACTCCGGAGGGCGACAGTGAGCATCGCAACCGAACACACACCCACGGGCGCGGGCGCACCCGGGGGATTCCTCGGCCGGTCGCGCACCTTCAGCGGTGTGTCACCCGCCCAGATCGGTGTCGCCTGGCTGTGGCTCAGCGTCATCGTGCTGCTGCCGCTCGCCGCGATCACCGTGCAGTCGTTCGACAACGGCTGGAGCGGCTTCTGGGACGCCATCACCGACGACGCCGCGATCGACGCACTGACGATCACCGTATGGGTCTCGCTCGTCGTCGCCCTGATCAACGTCGTCTTCGGCACGCTCATCGCCTGGGTGCTGGTGCGTGACGAGTTCCCCGGCAAGGCATTCGTCAACGCGATCATCGACCTGCCGTTCGCGCTGCCGACAATCGTCGCGAGCCTCGTGTTGCTGTCGCTGTACGGACCCAACAGCCCGATCGACATCCAGCTCAACGCCACCCAGCCCGCGCTGGTCATCGCGCTGACCTTCGTCACGCTGCCGTTCGTGGTGCGGCAGGTGCAGCCGGTGCTACTCGAACTCGACAGAGACGTCGAGGAGGCCGCGGCGGTGCTCGGCGCCAGCAATGTCACCACCTTCACCAAGATCGTGCTGCCCGCGTTGCTGCCGTCGATCCTCACCGGTGCGGGCCTCGCCTTCACCCGGGCGATCGGCGAATTCGGGTCGGTGGTGCTGATCGGTGGCAACATCCCCGGCGAAACGCAGGTGGCATCCCAGTACATCCAGCAGCAGATCGAGGTCGACGAACCGGTCAACGCCGCCGCCATCTCGGTGGTCCTGCTGGTCATCGCGTTCATCGCACTGCTCATCCTGCGGATCGTCGGCAGGCGGCAGTCCGTCCGAGAGGAGAAGGACCAGTGAAAATCGCTCCCTGGGTCCGCTTGAGTTTGCGGACCGTCGCCCTCGTCTACCTGTTCATCCTGCTCGTGGTACCGGTGTCGCTGATCTTCTGGCGCTCCTTCGAACACGGCTTCGGCCAGTTCTGGGACTGGATCACCACCCCCGCCGCCATCTCGGCGCTGCAACTGAGTCTGATCATCGTCGCGATCGTGGTGCCGCTGAACGTGGTCTTCGGCATCGCCACCGCGCTGGCCCTCGTCCGTGGCAAGTTCCCCGGCAAGGGTTTCCTGCAGGCTGTGGTCGACCTGCCGTTCGCGGTCTCGCCCGTGGTGGTCGGCGTAGCGCTGATCCTGCTGTGGGGACACGGCGGCTGGTTCGGTGGTATCGAAAGCCTCGGCTTCCGCATCATATTCGGCTTCCCCGGACTGGTGCTGGCCACCATCTTCGTGACGCTTCCGTTCGTCGTCCGCGAGGTGGAGCCGGTGCTGCGCGAGATCGGTACCGAACAGGAACAGGCCGCCGCCACCCTCGGCGCCAACGCCTGGCAGACGTTCTCGCGCATCACCCTGCCGGCGATCCGCTGGGGCCTGACCTACGGCGTGGTGCTCACCATCGCGCGTTCGCTCGGTGAATACGGCGCTGTAACCATGGTCTCGTCCAACTTCCCGGGCGTCTCGCAGACGCTGACGCTGTTGGTGCACTCGCGGTACACCGACGACTACAACGAATTCGGCGCATACGCCGCGGCGACACTGCTGATGTTCGTGGCCATTCTGGTGCTGGTCGCGATGACCTTCATCGAACACCGCGCCAAGGGCCGCATCGCGGAGGCGAGCCAGTCCTACACCGCCAAACCCGGTACCGCCGGGTCGGCGGACCCGACAGAATCCGCCGCATCGGGCGGCAACAATTCCTCCGCCGGCACAGCGGTTCTCGCAGGGGCCGCCGGCTCCAAGGAAGGTGTGTGACATGTCCATCCAGGTGATCGGCGCCAACAAGCGCTACGGAGATTTCGCCGCACTCGACGATGTGTCGATCGAGATCCCCGACGGCTCGCTGACCTCGCTGCTCGGACCGTCGGGCTCCGGCAAGTCGACGCTGCTGCGGGCCATCGCGGGCCTCGACTCCCTCGACTCGGGCACCGTGGTGATCAAGGGCAACGACGTGTCCACCGCGTCGCCGCAGAAACGCGACATCGGTTTCGTGTTCCAGCACTACGCCGCGTTCAAACACCTCACCGTCCGTGACAATGTGGCGTTCGGGCTCAAGATCCGCAAGCGCCCCAAGAACGAGGTCGACGCCAAGGTCGACGAGCTACTCGAGATCGTCGGGCTCGCCGGTTTCCAGAAGCGTTACCCGGCACAGCTTTCCGGTGGTCAGCGCCAGCGTATGGCGCTGGCCCGGGCACTGGCGGTCGATCCGCAGGTGCTGCTGCTCGACGAACCGTTCGGCGCGCTCGACGCCAAGGTCCGCGACGACCTGCGAAAGTGGTTGCGCCGCTTGCACGAAGAGGTGGGCGTGACCACCGTGCTGGTGACCCATGACCAGCAGGAGGCACTCGACGTGTCCGACCGGATCGCGGTGCTCAACAAGGGCCGCATCGAGCAGGTCGGTTCACCCGACGACCTGTACGATCGCCCGGCGAACGAGTTCGTCGCATCGTTTCTGGGGCAGACCGTCCGGCTCAATGGAGAGTTGGTGCGCCCGCACGACATCCGCATCGGACGCAACCCCGAACTGGCGCTCCCGGCCGCCGACGCCGCGCTCGACACCGGCATCATCAAGGCCACCGTCGACCGTGTGGTGCACCTCGGTTTCGAGACCCGCGTCGAACTGACGTCACTCGCCTCAGGTGAGGAGTTCGCCGCACAGATCACCCGCGGTGACGCCAACGCGCTGAACCTTGTGACCGGAGAACAGATCTACGCCCGCGCGACGAAGGTTCCCGCGCTGACGGCGGTCTGATGGGTGAAGTCACGAGGGGGTTGCGTCAGACGTGTGTCTCGCTGGACCCCTCGTGACCCTCGCTCCTTCGTCGCATCGGCCTCGGGGATCAAGATGTGGTCCTCGATGTCGGCGGCCGCCGACCATTACGCCGACACGCCTTTGTCGCATCGGCCTCGGGGATCAAGATGCGGTCCCCTTGCTTCTTCGAGGCTTCGTTGGGGGAGTCCATCTTGATCCCTGAGGAGCGGGTGCGCGAGCTTGCGAGCCGGCCGCGTCACGAAGGGTCCGGTGAGTCGACCGCATGACTCGAACCGGTGATCGCGGCGGCCACGTCGGCTGGGCGTTCCCAGTGCAACATGTGACCGGCGTCGGGGAAGTCGATGCGTTCGACATCCGGTGCCGCAGCCGCGATCACGTCGGCGATCAGGCACATGTCGTCGGCGTCGCGGGCGCCGCTGAGCAGGGTCGTCGGGGTGCTGAGTGCATGCAGTCGTTCGGCGTCGGGGAGTTCGCGACGCTGGTCGTCGCCGAGCCATTGACGGCCGGCGAAGCGGTTCAACGCCATTCGCAAGTCACCGGCGACCGGGGTTTCGCGGACCGCATCGAACATGGGGTGCGTCCACCAGAGGTCGCGGGCGCCGTCGATGTCACCCGCCTGTACGAGTGTGGCGACGTCCTTCCAACGCGCTCGCCAGTCGCGGGACCACCGCCAGGCGGTCAGTGCCGGACTGATCAGCACCAGTCCCGACACCCGGTCGGGGTGGTTGAGTGCGGTGTTGACGACGATCGCGCCACCCATCGACACCCCCACCAGCACCGTCCGGTCGATGCCCTGGGCGTCGAGAACGGCGATCAGGTCGTCGGAATGGGAGAACTCCACGCCGTCCGGCCCTGTGGACTCCCCGAAGCCACGCAGGTCGTACCGCAGCAGCGGCAGATCGTCGGGCAGTGCCCGGACCAGCACATCCCAGTCGCTTCGATCGCCTGCCATACCGTGTACCAGCACCACGGCCGGTGACTCGGAACCTTCTCCCGCCAGCCGTGCGCCATCGACGTCGACGATGAATTGCCGCATGCACGTCAGAGTAGTGGTGTGGCCATCGACGCGGTGAATGCCGTCGCCTCACGGCACAAGAGCAGGCGCGGTTCCGTCCGGGAGCCGAAGAATGCTGAAGTGCCTGCGATCCAGAGTCGCGATCGTCCGGGTTTGATACGCATCCGCGAGAACGATGTTCGAGGCGTCGGTGATGCCGATCGGTATGTCGGCGTACTGCTTGACGATCGACGACGCGGTCGTGAACCGGGCGATGTCGAACGTCGCCAATTCCCAGGATCCCGAGGACAATTCATCGAGAACCAAAGCCTCGGCCCGTGATCCGTGCCTGGTCAACACGATGTAGTCGAGTTCGGCGACCACGAACGGCGATACCACGAGCGGCTCACTCGTGGATTCGACGGCCTCCGAGACTGCCTCATGGGTGGGTTCTGAGCTGTCGAAGAATGCCAGGAGAGCGCTGGTGTCGACGATCACTGACCGAAGCCGTCGGCGAGTAGATCATCGACCCGGTCCGCGACCGGATCGCCGCTCGCGAACAGACCACCGCGGGGGCGGCGACGAGTCTGATCGGCGAGGGAAGACCGCAGTGCCTGACGAATGACCTCGGCTTCGGACAGGGACTGACGACGCGCTTCGAGTTCGATGGCACGTTTGAGATCGTCGGGAAGATAGAGCGTCGTCTTAGCCATACCATACATGGTACCACCGGTGGTGCTGTGAGTGGGTGCAGGCGATTGCCGCAGGCAAGTCGACATAGTGGTCCACGTCGGCTGATGCGTCCCAGTAAATTGAACCGCGGGTTTCCGGCGTCTGGCGGTGACTTTCGGCGACAGTGATGGAGTGCGGAATGGCGATGGGGTTCCGTGTCGGCGTGCCCGGAATGCGGGTGCGGGTGTCGACACGGGGAGTGCGCGCTTCGGTGGGTCCGCGTGCCGCGCGGGTGCATTTCGGTAGCGGCCGCACCAGAGTCTCCACCGGGTTCGGGCCGTTCTACGCCTCGCAGTCGGTGGGCGGACGGTCCCGGGGGCGACGGAGTACCAGTACCCGGCGCACACACCGGCCCGGTGCGTCACCGGCGCAACTGGCGCGCGCGGCACGTGCTGCCGAGCGGGCAGCACAGCAGGCTGAGCGCGATGCTGCCATCGCGTCGCTCAACCAGTTGCACGCGTCGTCGACGACCGTTCATCTCGACGACTGGCCGCCCGCGGTCCGTCCGGAGATACCCTTGCCGCCCCCGCTGAATATCCACGCCGTGCAGGCGCAGATGACCGCGGAACTGTTGCGTGGGGTGGGCAGGTTCGCCCGATCGCAACGTGCCGCGGCACGGGAGCAGGCCGCGGCAGCGGCGAGTGCGTACTGCGTGGAGGAGACCGAACGGACGTCGCTGATCTATCAGTCACTGGTGGCCTCGGCCGGGGATTGGTGGGATGCCCTGTGCCGCAACGAGGAGACCACCGTCATCGAGGCTGTGAACACGGCGTTCGCGGACAATCCGGCCGCCGGATGCGCCGTCGGGGTGGACGGGGCGACGCTGTCGATCGTGATGAGACTCCAGGACATCGAATCGCTCCCTGACAAGATGCCGAGCACCACCGCGGCCGGCAATCCGACGCTCAAAGCCCTCACCAAACGCGACAGAACCGCTTGGTGGCAGCACATCCTCGCCGCCAACCTGGCAGCAACCTGCCGGGAGGCGTTCGCCGTCGCACCAGCGATCATGACCGCCAACGTCGTTGTCATCACGCGGTTTCCCGATCGCAGGCTCGGTGTGGTGGCGTACGGCTCCTGGGACCGCCGCATCGTAGAATCCACACCCTGGCGCACCGCTGATGACGCGTTCCGGATTTTCGACATCGGTGTGGACGTGCAGTCCAGTATCCGGCTGACGGTCTCCGGTAATGTCTCGTCGACGCTGAAACCGCTGAATACCAATGGCATTCCGGGACTGACCGAACTGATCGCCGGTGCCGACGACGAAGGATTGGGCGGCGCGGACGCTTCCGGGCTCGCCGGACTCGACATCGCCGTCAGCGAGGCAGCGAACCCCGAAACCCCTTTCGGCGAGGACCTCCCGGATCCATATCTGCTCACACCGTGCACGGACTGGCTGGCCGCGAGATCCGGTGCAGCACCGGCACCGTCGCCTGCTCCGGATGGCGACAATCCGCCTGCGGAACCGGAATGCGTCACCATGACGGCCGGTCAAAGCAGCGTGCTCCCGGACTCGGCTGTCGAGTCGCTCGATACCTATTTCGAGTTCGCGGGCGCCGACGCCGATCTCAGTCTGCTGCTCGTCGACCGCACCGGGCAGGTCCGCGGGGATGCCGACTTCGTCTTCTACAACCAGCCCGCGACACCGGACGGTGCCGTCCGGATCAACGGAAAGTACGCCACCGCAACAGGAATGGGGGAATCGGGGACGATCCACCTGGCCGCGGTGCCCGCCGCGGTGGCCCGGGTCCTGGTGGTGGCGACGATGGACACCGAGGCCGGTCACGGATTCGGCGCATTGACCGATCACGGCGCGGGCATCGTCAGTTTCGGTATCCGCTGGACGTTCCGGCCCGTGCTGGAACCGGTCATCCGGGCCGCAATCCTGTTCGAGATCTATCGGCACACACCCGGAGGTGGGCGCGAACAGTGGAAGGTCCGCGCGATCGGCCAGGGCTGGAGCGACGGATTGGCAGGACTTGCCCGCGACCACGGCGTCGACGTCGACGACTAGGGCGCCACCGTGCCGGTTCAGGAGTACCTGAACCCTCCCGAGAGTATTTCGTCATCGCGGGTGCCGCCGCCGATGGCGTCGGCATACAGCTCGACGACGGTGTCGACCACGTCGGGGTGTGCGCCGAGGGGACCGGCGACGAGGGCGTCGGGGCACAGGCGATCTAGTGCGGTTTCGACGCGTTCGGTGAGCAGACCGGCGGACAGGAAGTACGGGCTGAGCACGATTCGTTCGGCGCCGGCCGCCTTCAGCCTCCGAACCGAACTCCTGAGGGCGTTGTCGCGGGAGCCGAGTTTGGTGGCGAACACGACGTCGACGGGCCGGTGCAGGAGCGTCGAGAGTTCGATGGAGCGACGGCGGGCGTGGCGGTCGGCACTCGCGTCGGACGAGCCGACGGCGCAGAGAAGTACGCCGTCATCCTCGCGCAGGCCCGCTTCGGCCAGGCGATCAGCGAGGGCGCCGGTCAGCGAATGCGAACCGATCACCGGGGTCTGGACCACGCGCTGCCCCGGGCGGGCATTGTCGACGACGATCGCCGGCAGATCGATCTTGGAATGGAATCCCTCGGCGAAAAGCAGCGGGACCACCACACAATCGCCGGACCGGGCGATCACCGTGCCGATGGCCGGATCGTTGAGATCCAGGTACGACAGTTCGACGTCGATACCGGGCATCGCCGCGGCGACCGCCGACCGTACTCGCCGCGCGGTGGCCGCGAACCGGGGATCACGGCTGCCGTGCGCGACGAGCACCAGTTTGGGAGAATGCACAGCAGGTCAGACGAGTTCGGCTTCTTGCAGGTGCAGCGGCGACAGTGCGTCGCCCACCAGACCCGCGGCCAGGGTGTTGCCGCCCTGCGGGTCGATCAGCAAGAAGCTGCCCGACTCCCGGTTCACCTGATAGTCGTCGGCGACGATCGGCTCGGCGGTCTGCACCGAGATCCGGCCGATCTGGTTGAGCTCCACCGTGTTCGGAGCGTCGACCAGCGTCAGGTTCTGCTCGTCGAACAGCGCGTCGAGCCCGCCGACGATCGCCTGCGTGGTGCGGGTGCCGTGCTTGAGCAGCAGTCGGGCGCCGGGACGCAGTGGCTTCTCGGCGAGCCAGCACACGGTGGCGGTGAACTGCTGAATCGGTTCCGGCGCGTCGGCAGCGGAGGCGATCACGTCACCGCGGGAGGCGTCCACGTCGTCGGCGAGGAGCAGGGTGACGCTGCGGCCGGTGTGCGCGGTGGCCAATTGGCCGTCGGGCGTGTCGATCTGACTGATCGTGGTGCGGGTGCCCGACGGCAGGATGACCACCTCGTCGCCCACCGACACCCGGCCTGCCGCGATCTGCCCGGCATAGCCGCGGTAGTCGGGGTATTCGGCGGTGCGGGGACGGATGACGTACTGCACCGGGAACCGCAGACCCACCTGACGGCGGTCGGTGACATTCGGCACGGTCTCCAGATGCTCGATGAGCGTCGGGCCGTCGTAGTACGGGGTGCGGTCGGACTTGATGGCCACATTGTCGCCGTGCAGCGCCGACACCGGGATCTCGATGACCTGATCGTCGGCCCAGCCGAGCGAGCGGGTCAGCTCACCGAACTCCTGCGAGATCTGTGCGAACACCTCGGCGGGATTGTCGACGAGGTCGATCTTGTTGACGGCCAGAACCAGTTGCGGCACACCGAGAAGCGCCATCACCGCGGCATGCCGGCGGGTCTGCGAGACGACTCCGTTGCGGGCGTCCACCAGCAGGATGACCAGCTGCGCGGTCGACGCGCCGGACACGGTGTTGCGGGTGTACTGCACATGCCCGGGGGTGTCGGCGAGGACGAACGAGCGCTGTGGGGTGGCGAAGTAGCGGTAGGCCACGTCGATGGTGATGCCCTGCTCACGTTCGGCGCGCAGACCGTCCACCAGCAGCGACAGGTCGGGACCGTCGAGGCCGCGGTCCACCGAGGCGCGCACGACGGCGTCGATCTGGTCTGCCAGAACGGATTTGGTGTCGTAGAGCAGCCGGCCCACAAGGGTGGACTTGCCGTCGTCGACGCTGCCCGCCGTGGCGATACGCAGCAGGTCGGGATGGTGTTTCATCAGAAGTATCCTTCGCGTTTGCGGTCTTCCATGGCGGCCTCGGACACGCGGTCGTCGCCGCGGGTGGCGCCGCGTTCGGTGAGTCGGGACGCGGCCACCTCGTCGAGGACGGCCTCGTTGGTGTCGGCGTCGGAAAGGATTGCGCCGGTGGTGGATCCGTCGCCGACGGTGCGGTAGCGCACCTTGCGGGTCTCGACGGTCTCGCCCTCGCGGGGGCCTCCCCACGAACCGGAGGTCATCCACATGCCGTCGCGCTCGTACACCTCACGCTCGTGCGCGTAGTACAGCGGTGCGAGCAGCACCTGCTCGCGGGCGATGTACCGCCAGATGTCGAGTTCGGTCCAGTTGCTCAGCGGGAACACACGCACGTGTTCGCCCGGTGCGTGCCGGCCGTTGTACAGGTTCCACAGTTCCGGACGCTGACGCTTGGGATCCCACTGGCCGAAGGCGTTGCGCAGGGAGAAGATCCGCTCCTTGGCGCGCGAACGCTCCTCGTCGCGGCGACCGCCGCCGAACACCGCGTCGAACCGGTTCTCGGTGATCGCGTCGAGCAGTGGGATGGTCTGCAGCGGATTGCGGATGCCGTCGGGGCGCTCCGTCAGCCGGCCGTCGGCCAGGTATTCCTCCACCGACGCCACGTGCAGCCGCAGATTGTGCCGCTCGACGATCTCGTCGCGGAACTCGATGATCTCCGGCAGGTTGTGGCCGGTGTCCACGTGCAGCAGCGCGAACGGCAGCGGTGCGGGCCAGAAAGCCTTGAGCGCCAGGTGCAGCAGGACGGTGGAGTCCTTGCCGCCGGAGAACAGGA